>DASRSD010000043.1 GCA_035656635.1 Pirellulales bacterium | reverse complement strand
AATTGCGCTCCGGGGCGAATTGCTGCGACTGGACGCACTTGATTCACGAGAACAGCAGGCTGTAATCGATGAATTCCTTCTCTTTGGACCAAAGTCTGCCCAGCAGAATGCACTTGAGACTGACCCCGACAATCTGTTGGTTGAACGATTTTCGCAATCAAGATACGAATGCTTGCCAGAAGCGAACCTGACGGCTGATCCTGCCGTGTCTTTGTTGTCTCAGCAGTCAACCTCGGACCTAACAGCCCATCACACCCGCCAACAGCCGTTCGATTTTCTGCAAGATGTCGATACGGACGTGTTGATTCCTTTGTTGGAACGGGAACATCCGCAAGCTATCGCATTGGTGCTGGCGCATTTGCCTCACGAACACGCCGGCCATGTTTTGGCGCGATTGCCGGCAACCATACAAACCGACGTCATTCACCGCCTGGTCGATTTGGAGGAAACCGATCCGCATGTGCTGCTTGATGTCGAACGGGCGGTCGAGACATGGGTGAGACGTCGACAGCCAACTCGACGGCGTATGGCCGGCATGGCTGCTGTTTCCGCAATTTTAAATGCCTCGCAAGGGAGCGCACGCCGACAAATCCTAAACAATTTGGCGACCCACGATCGTCCTTTAGCGCACAAACTGACGCCACCTTCGTCTCCAGCACGACAGTTTAGTTTTGCCGAAGTGTGCGATTTTCCTATGGAAGCTTTCAAAAAAGTACTAAGAGCGGCCGAACGCCGTTCTGTAATCTTAGCCGTAGCCGGCGCACCAGCGGACATTGCCGATTCACTCATGCACAAACTCCGGTACGAGGAAGCCGAATGGATTTCGCAAGATCTAGAACAGCTTGGTCCGTTGCGGTTGATTGATTTCGATCGCGCCCAGATGGCAATTGCCGAACTCGCAGGCCAATTGTACGCCCACGGCCATTTGTCAGGCTTGGATGACACACACTTAACTGCAATGGCTTAATCTGGTCGTATCCCGCGTCGCAAAGCAAGCCACTCTTCCTTTCTGTTAGAAGATTCAACTACATGGCCAGTGTTATCAAATCAAATCTCGGTACCCGCCAGGCTGCCCCGATCGTCTTCAATTTTGAAGAAGTCACACAGCAGGCGAATCGCTATGTAGACGATGTGCAGTCGCGAGCGGCTGCGATTATTGCCGAGGCACGCAGGCAAGCTGAAGCAGTCACTCGTCGTGCGGAGGAGCAAGGTCGGCAAGCTGCTTTGCAGGCGGTAGAGCAGGTATTCGATGAAAAAGTCGAGCAAAGAATGGATTCATTGCTACCCGCTCTGCAAAAAGTTGTAAATGAATTAGTCGATGCTCGACAAGCCTGGTTGCGCCACTGGGAGGAATCAGCTGTGCGCTTAGCAGCTAAAATCGCAGAAAGAGTAATTCGCCGGGAACTTTCGCAATCACCACAGATTACGGTTGCTTTAGTCCGCGAAGCATTGGCTCTGGTCGCCGGCTCATCGCATATCAAAATCGCGCTGCATCCGGACGATTTCGAGACTCTGAGTGGTCAAATCGACCGTCTCACGAAGGAAGTTGCCCGAGCTGCCGAGGCAGAAATAGTTCCCGATCAGACTGTATCACCTGGCGGTTGCCGTGTGGAAACCCGCCAGGGCCAAATTGATATGCAGATCGAAAATCAACTAAAGCGCATTATTGCGGAGTTAACCGGCACGCACGATTAACTTCGTGCACGCTCCATCTGAATTGACAGCACAGCGTGGTGCAATTGAGACGGCGCAAATGGGCTTACCAAGCACTGAATACAAATGCTCGAATTAACTGAACAGCTCGATTCGATCATGACTACTTCTCTCGTGGGAAGTGTAATGCGAATTGTCGGCACGACCGCCGCAGTGGCCGATTTTCCCGCGCCGATTGGCGCCATTGTGGAAATTGAGCGTGAAACTGGCAAACCTGCGCGAGCAGAAGTGATCGGATTTCGCGAAGAATTAACATTGTTGTACCCGCACGAAGACTTGCAGGGTGTGCGACGCGGAAATCGAGTTCGGCTATTACATACATTTCGTTGGCTGCGCGTGGGGCCCGAACTTTTGGGTCGGGTGGTTGATGCTCAAGGACAAGTAATCGATGGGCGTCCACAACCTGCTTTGATTGGCCGCACCGGTTTGAATCGCCGACCACCTGCTGCCGTGGAGCGGCCGCGTATTCGAGAGCCACTTTCGACTGGCATTCGTGCTTTGGATGGCTTGCTTACCTGTGGCCGCGGACAGCGTATGGGCATTTTCGCCGGCTCTGGAGTGGGTAAAAGCGTGTTGCTGGGGATGATGGCTCGTTATACGTCCGCTGATGTGAATGTGATTGCTTTGATTGGCGAGCGGGGCCGCGAAGTGAATGAATTTTTAGAACGAGATTTAGGTCAACAGGGACTGCTGCGCAGCGTTGTCGTGGTCGCCACCAGTGATGAGCCGGCGCTAAGGCGCGTACAGGCCGCCCAGGCCGCGACGGCCATTGCCGAATATTTTCGTGATTTAGGCCACAACGTGCTACTGCTGATGGACTCACTCACGCGATTTGCGATGGCTCAACGCGAAATTGGCCTGGCAGCGGGAGAGCCACCCACGACACGCGGTTATCCCCCCAGCGTTTTCATGCTGTTGCCACGATTGTTGGAGAGGGCAGGACAGGCGGCGAAGGGCAGCATCACCGGCTTTTACAGCGTGCTTGTGGAAGGGGACGATCCACAAGAACCAATTAGCGATGCAGTCCGCGGCCTCCTCGACGGCCATACTTGGCTCTCGCGCAAGTTGGCCTCGCGGGCCCATTGGCCGGCGATTGATGTATTAGAAAGCATCAGTCGCTTGATGCCCGATGTTGCTTCACGCGCACATTTGGATGCTGCCCAAACGGTTCGCGAATTGATGGCGGTGTATCGCGATCATGAAGATCTTATTTCGATCGGCGCTTACCGCAAAGGAGCAAACCGACAGGTTGATTTAGCGATCGACCTGCTGGAAGAAATCAATAAATACTTACGGCAAAGAATTGACGAGCCAGCAACGGTGGAATCGGCTCAGCAAGGACTAGTCGATTTGTGTCAACGGGTCCGACATTTTGGCTCTACAATCAAGAATCAAGATTCAGCGGTCAAAAGTTCATAAGCAACATTCTTCATTGGTCGCTTGTTTGCTGATTGCTGATTAAACTTTGGTAAATTGAACAATGGCCGCATTCCGTTTCCGATTATCGACTCTGCTCCGGTTGCGCGAAAACTTGCGTGACGAATGTCGTCAACAGTTATCTGCAGCTCAAAAGGCAGAGGAGATTCTTGTGAACCGCATCGCGGAGTTGAACGACCATTTGACGGAGTTGCGCAAACAATCTCGCGTCGCAAGCCAACCGGGATCCGTCAATGTGGACCGTTTGCTTGATGCAGGCCGATACGAAATCATGCTCAAGGCACAGCGCCAAGCCGTCGATGAACAATGGCAGGTAGTGCAATCAGAGGTGGAGCGGCGTCGACAATCCTTGGTCGAAGCTGACCGCGAAGTGAAGACAATAGAAAAACTTCGTGATCAGCAAATCACGCGGCATCGCCAAAAAGAAAATCGCCAGGAGGTAAAACAGCTTGATGCGAGCGCCATTCAGCAGACCTTTGCCAAGGAGGAAAACTGATGGGCCGCCTTTTGGGAATTTTAGCAAGCGTAATCGCATATTTGAGCGTTGGAACAATGATCACATTGTGCTTGCTATTGGGCTATGCGTCGACGAAAGGCTACTTAGACAAGGACAAGGTGGCCAAGATGGCCGCAGTGGCGCAGGGATTAGAAATGCCAGCAACGCCGAACCCTGCCAACGCAAATGCCGCCTCCGCTTCCGAAGTAGTCAAGCAACCAGATACGCCGGAACAACCGTCGCTGGAGGACATTGAAGCCCGCCGTGCCTTGCAATTTCGGCATTTGGAATTGCGGGAACAAGCTCTCGACAACCACTTACAGGAATTGCATTCCTTGCAGAGTCAAATCGACGATGAAAAACAATCGTACCAGCGTCAGAAAAGCGCCTTTGAAAAGCAACTGGCCCAATTGCACGAAGGGGCAGTGGCCTCGGGCCGCGATAATATTCGGCAAATTTGGGAAAACATTCGTCCTAAGCAAGCAAAAGATCAAATCGTGCAGATGATCGACACACAACAGCAAGATGATGTGGTAGCCATCCTGAATGCCATGCCCATTACTAAACGGGCCAAAATTATTGGTGAATTCAAAACCGACGACGATAACAAAAAGCTCGACGAGATTTTGGACCTCATCCGCCGCGGAATGCCTGATGAAAAAGTAATTAACAATACGCAGCAGCAATTGAACCGAATCGCCCAGCCCACAGGGTAACATGTCCAACGCGTCGCTCAATAATTTGTTTCTCGCGCCTCCTCCGCTACTGCCGGCCAACACTGCATTTCCACCAATAACGGTCGAGAGCCGAAATTTCGACGATGCGCTATGGCGCGCCGGGCAACCCACCACCACCTCCGTTACAACCGATGATGTTTCCAAGGGCGAGGTGAACACGAACGACAGAATTAGTCCGATACCCTGCAGTTGCTCCGAGTCAAGCGATCCATATCCGACGGCAACTTTTTCCACGAATGATTCGTCGACCATTCCCTCGATCGACGATAGGCATACTGATATCGCAAGCTGGCGCGAGGCGTCTGGTGATTCACGAGGTTTGTCGAATAATCGTGATTTGTCGATTGATCACCAAGGACAATCGAATTCTGAACACCAATCGGCCAGAGAGACGCATGATAGTGCCGGACCTAGCCGTAAAACCGAGAAGGATCAAGTTAGCAAAGCAAAGACATCGGACACCTCAGTCGTGCCCAATTCTCCGGCGGGACCTACCCCAGTTCAATCAACGAACAGCGGAATATCGAAAAGCGCAGACAGTTCAACTGCAAATGCTGTTACACCAGCCCGGCCCTCAAATGCTATCGAGGACGGAGATGTTATTTCAACAACAATGATCCAACCGATAGTAGGTTCGCAGCAATCACTCTCAGGAATTGTAGCTGTGACCAATGCAGCAACCGGCGCGTCACAGGGGGCTGGCACATCATCCGGGATTTTGGCATCGAACGGCGTGTCTGTTCAACCCACGGCTTCCGCGCTCGATGCAATATCAAATATCCAAGTCGTGCCTAAGGCGCAATCCAATTTAGCTATCAACAGTGTCAATCCGGCGGTTCCCAACAGTACTCATGCAGCCGCGAGCCAACCGGCTCCACTGCAACCAACTGGCGCCGAATCGGCCGCACAACCGAATGTTGAAGTAGAAGGCGATGCGGAGAATTCACAAACAAGCGATGTTGCATTGCCTGAACTTTCGGTGGTAGGGCTGTTTCAAGAAACTACGCCAAGATCGTCAAAAACCCAACTGCTACAGAGTAATGATACGGCCACGGCCCAAACCGTCAGCGAGGAATTGAATTCAACTTCATTGAATGAGGTGGATATCGCAATCGCAAACTTGGCGGCATCGGTATCGCCACCGCCTAAGCCCGGAGTTTTCACGCAAGACAGCACCAATGATATCCAGGAAACTACGGAAAAGCTAAATACATCGCGCGAGGTGGCTGCGAATAAGCCGGCATCCTTGCCAGCAGCTCCGATAACGAATTCCATTCGAATTGTTGGCGCAAATTTGCCCGCGCAATTGTCGACGGGTGAATCTCAAGGCGGAACCGCGGCGACAGCGACGCAGCGAAACCCAGCCAACGCAATCGATCAGGCACGATTTGTCGAGCGAGTCGCCACCGCATTTCGCAACATTGATGACCAAGGTGGAGAAATCCGACTACGTCTCAGTCCGCCAGAATTGGGCTCATTGAAGGTAGAGGTAGCTGTTCGCAACGGTATATTAACAGCGCGTCTGGAAACAGAGACCAATACCGCTCGATCATTGCTCTTGGACAATCTGCCGGCGCTACGGGAACGCTTGGCAGCACAAAACATAAAAGTGGAATGGTTCGACGTTGATTTACGCCAAGACGCCAGAAACCAGGGATCGCCCAATTCATCTCCGGATTTTGCGGGTTCACGACAGAATCAGCCGCGTTTTATGAATGCCAATCGCAGGTTCGTGACCAGTGGTAACTCACAAGGTGCCCAAACATCGAATGATAATCAGGTTAGCACTGTAGATACCGGAACCATCAACATCATTGTGTAGTGATATTAGAGTGTCCGCATAAATAGCACAGTTAAGTTATACAGAAAACGTATTTAATCTGTTCGCACGCTCAATGGACATGAGGAGTAATTGATATGGCCACGACACCCGTCAGCGGTTATTCGACGCAAAATTCGGCGACGTCGTCGGCACTGGCCAACAGCGCACTCGGCTCGCTGAATCTGAATGATTTTTTGAACATGCTGTTGACCGAACTCCAGAATCAGGATCCGTTAAGCCCAATGGATAGTACGACGATGCTCACGCAAATTGGTCAGATCACGCAGGTCGGCGCCACTCAAAATCTGAACACAACACTCAATTCATTGTTGCTCGGACAAGGTTTGAACAATGCTACAGGGCTAATTGGAAAAACCATTGACGGTCTTGCGGACGACGGCACTGAAATTACCGGTGTCGTCGACAAAGTCACTGTGGCCAATGGGAGTCCAGTATTAAACGTCGGTGTCGAAACTGTTCAGCTCACGAATGTAAAAGCCATTTTGCCCGACAGCAGCTCCGCATCGACGACTGCCAATTCCGACCAAGCATTGCAACAACTTTTACAGCAGCTACAACAATCAAGCGCAACTACTAGCCCGACGGTTGCTAGTTAATCTCGTTTGAAAAGCCAACAGTCAGTTAGAAATCGACGCTTGCCGTCCACCCCAGCCCCCCAGCGGCCTAAATCCAAAAATTTAATTTTCCGAGAGGAGTCTTGTTATGAGTTTGGCATCCGCCCTGAGTACCGCCTTGACCGGCCTAAATTCTGCTGAAACTACGATTAGCGTGGTGGGCAATAACCTGGCCAACTCGTCGACCGATGGCTTCAAGGCATCCACGGCACTATTCGCAACGCAGTTCTTGCAAACGGAAAATCTGGGTTCGGGGCCACAAGGGCTCAGTGGCGGCACCGATCCGACGCAAATCGGCTTGGGCACGCAAGTCGCTTCCATTACGCCCGATTTCTCACAGGGCACTATTCAGCTTAGTAGTAGCCCATCGGATTTAGCCATTCAGGGCAACGGATTCTTCATTGCTCAGGCGGCAACGGGCGAACAGCTATATACGCGGGACGGCGCATTTCAAACAAACTCGCAGAATCAGTTGGTCACCAGTACCGGCAACAAGTTGCTAGGCTACGGCGTGGACAACAACTTTCAATTGCAAACAAACTCCCTGTCGCCGCTGAGTATTCCGCTTGGTTCCACGGCAGTGGCTCAAGCGACACAGAACGTATTTTTGCAGGGAACACTAACACCGACAGGAACAATCGCCAACACTGCAGAAATTTTGCAAAGTGCCGTGTTAGGCGACGGCCAATTTGCAGCACCCACTGCCACCACTCAAGTCCACGCCGCGTTGCCACCAGATCTCACAGGTGCGACAGCCTCCGGCAGTGGAGCCGGAACTATCAACGGCGATTACACCTACAAAATTGTGTATGTCGATGCCGACGGAAATGAAGGTCCGGCTTCCACATTAACGGTAACGGCCAACAATGCCAGCGAGATTGACTTATCTAACCTCCCGACCGACTCCAACGGAAATTATGTGGCCCGGAATATTTACCGGAGTGCCGCCGGAGAAAACACTACGTTTAATCTCGTGGGTACAATCAACGATAATACTACTACGACATTCACTGATACCACCGCTGATTCGTCCCTTTCATCTCTTGCGGCCTACAATCCTCAAACCATCAATGGCAATTACACGTACTATGTGACCTGGAGTGCGCCTGGCGTGCCAGAAAGTCGTCCCTCCGGACCGTTAGGGCCAGTGAATATTGCCGACGGAAACGTGTTGCTGTCGGATTTGCCTGGGCCGACTGGTGTGTACAACGTGGCAGGGGCAAAGATAAATGTCTATCGAAATGTAACTGGCCAGCCAGATACATTTTATCGGGTAGCGGAAGTCGATCCGTCAACCGATCCGCAACTTAGCTACTTGGACAATATCGCCGATTCCACAATAACTAACAACAATTTAGTCAGTAATCCAATCTACGCCACACTCGATTTGGACGGTCCCAAAATAACTGGCAATACTGTGTTGGTGAATGTGCTCAACCGTAACGGCAACACCTACGCCAATCTGTTTCAGCCGGGAGAATTGAGCTTTACCGGCGAGCAAAATGGCAGCAATTTGTCGCCGAAGACATTGCAAATTACCAACACTACAACCGTGCAGGATTTAATCAGTTTTATGACTGATGCGCTCGGCATTCAAACTCCGGGCGATGATTCGGCTAACCCCATACCAAATGACGTCACTGGCCAACCTCCCGGCGGCAGCGTACTCACGGACGGCCGCATTCAATTGGTGGGCAATAACGGGGCCGATAACAGTATCAGCATTCCTTTGTCGGCATTCAAGCTGACCCCCACTGGCAGCACTAACGCGAGTACACCTCTCATGGGTTTCAGCTCGGTCCAGTCAGCCGCCGGACAGTCCGCATCGACTAGTTTTCAGGTTTTCGACTCGCTCGGAATTCCGCTCACCGTGAACCTGACTTCGGTTCTCCAAAGCAGCGACAGCACCGGAACCACGTACCGTTGGTTTGCAAATTCGCCCGACAACGATCCTACCTCAGGTTCTAGTACGGTTGTCGGCACCGGTTTGATTAATTTCGATGGCGAGGGAAATGTCGTTTCAGTTTCGAATTCAACAGTTTCAATTGAACGCCAGCACGTGGCCAGCGTTTCGCCGTTGCAGTTTAATCTCGATTTCAGCGAAGTTTCCGGGTTGGCATCGTCCAGTAGCTCATTGGCTGCCGCACGGCAGGATGGTTCCGGGGCGGGAACCCTAACCAGTTACAATATTAGCGGAGACGGTACTATTAACGGTGTGTTCAGCAACGGTGTCACACGGACCCTGGGGCAAATTGTGCTAGCCAGTTTTGCCAATCCTGAAGGATTGCAAGCTAAGGGTGACAACGATTACGCAACCGGGGTGAATTCTGGATTGCCGGTCATCAATAAGCCGGGCACCGGTGGCGCCGGCTCAATTACTGCCGGTGCCGTAGAATTGTCCAACACCGACATTGGCCAGAGCCTAATCAATTTGATCTTGGCCTCTACGGATTACCGTGGAAATGCCCAAGTTATCACTACTGTGAATGATATGCTCCAGCAACTCCTCACGCTAAACCGGTAAGGCTCGCCATCGGCTGGTCGCAGTTTGCCTTTCGACTTGTCACAATCGTTGCGACCGGAAGGATTCTTATCGTCTGCGCTGCGCCAATTTGCCTATTGATTGGCTAAAAGCTACGTTTCCTACGGGATTATTCCCATAATCGTGGACGGATTCGTTTCCCTCCGCGCGCCCAATGCTGAGTTGATCAGTGGTTTAGAAAGCGTTTGCCCATGGTCCAAGCTGAGTCATTGCCATCGCCATCTTCTGATTCTGAAGAAACATCGCCGAAGCCCCGCGGCATTTGGCTGAAAAAGATGAAAATTGCCGGGGCTCTATTGGCGATCGTTTTGGTCCAATGCTTCGTGGTTTATATGTACCTGCCTTCGGGGGAAAGTGCTGCCAGTGCTAGCTCCAAACCCGAGCCGACTCCACCTGAATCAGCGCACCACGCCTCGGCAGAGCGGGAACAAACTGAGATCGATCTCGGCGCATTCAGTCTGACTGTCTTTAATCCGAACTCCAATAACAATTTGCTGGTCGATTTCCACCTTTATGGCACAGTCATGGGCCCAAGTAACGAGTCCGCTTCAGAAAAAAAAGAAGATATTGAAGAGGATGATGCAGCGAAGTTGGAGAAGCTGCTGAAGGGACATAAACATCGCTTCCGTGACCAAGTAATTACCACGCTGCGGAATGCTCAAATTACCGATTTAGCCGACCCTGGTTTGGGGTTGCTTAAACGGCAGATTTTAGCGAAAACCAACGCCCTATTAGGCGAACCCCTGTTGAAGGAAGTTATCTTCAGCGACTTTGTTATTGTCGAACAATGATGGCATTTAGGCCTGTGGTTGCGGTGTTGTTCTTTCATTCCGGTAATTTGTAGCCTTGCGCTCCACTCAGAAGCCACGCTAGGAACGGACTCCTATGGCTGATGAAACGGCCCCAATCGGCCAAAAAGAAATCGACCAGCTTTTGAAGCAAGCGCAGGGCGCAAGCGACGAAGCCTCTCCGTCGTCTCCGGGAGCTTCCGTGGCTCCGAACGATTCTAATGCTGCAGTTCCGTCGCTGGCCGCCAGCTCGGGCGGCGGGGTGGCGTCTCCTTCAACTGCCAAGAGTTCAGGCATTGCGCAGGGTGATATTGACTATTTGCTCAACCAAGCCGAGCAAGCCCTTGCCTCTATTAATACACCGCCTGCCTCGAACGAATCACTCGCCGGTGTCAAGCCGTTCAAATTGCCCGATTTTGCTGCTGGAGCGAATACCGGCAATGCCGCTACGCTCGATTTAATTCGTGATGTAGAGCTCGACTTACGCATCGAGTTGGGCCGCACTCATATGCACTTGGAAGATGTGCTCAAGTTGGCCAAAGGCTCCGTCGTGACATTGGATAAATTGGCAGGCGACCCGGTAGATATTTTTGTTAATGGTCGTCTGATTGCACGTGCTGAGGTGTTGATTCTGAACGAGAATTTTTGTGTCCGTGTTGCCGAGTTAATGGCTCCCGAAGCAGCGCCACACGTGGCGTGAGCGCAATCCTAGAATAATTCGGCGACGTGCATTTGAAATTTCAAAAGTAGCTATTGGAATCTTTTGCTGAGGTTGCACACGGATGTGCTGCATTCGTCGGATCGAATCTTCTCGTCGTTCGCGATACAAGTTGACTTGTAAGGCCCGCATTGCACTACGTTGTGCCGCACTGCTGTTGGTGACAGTGCTAATCAACCGATTTGCAACTTCCGCCGCATATGCTGATGAGTATCCGGGCGCACCGAATCCGGCTAATTTCAAGAGCCCATTGAATTCAACGCATTCTATTGGCGTTTTGCCTCCAACCGAAGCAGTTTCGCCGCCATCAGGAATGGTTCATCCGGCGACACATCTTGAGATAGAACCGGCTCCTTTTTCCGCTCCCGACAAAGATAAACCGATTCCATTGCCCACTCCACCGCGCGATAAGAGCGAAGGATCGGTTAAGGGACAACGTCCATTAGGAGCAATTGTCAGTGTGGTGGGCTGCTTGGCGGTCGTTCTAGGATTGTTCTTAGGATTTGCTTGGTTGATGCGCCGCAGCTTGCCAACATCGACCCGAAGATTGCCGTCTGACGCGGTTGAAATTCTAGGCCGCACTCCGCTTGCCGGTCGGCAACAAATGCACTTAGTGCGCTTCGGCAATAAAATGCTGCTTGTATGTGTTTCGCCCACGGGTGTCGACTCATTGGCCGAAATCACTGACCCTATAGAAATTGATCGACTGGCCGGTCTGTGCGCACAAACGGAAACATCCAGCGCTACGGTAGCGTTCAAGCAAATTTTTGCCCAGCTTGGGCGCGAAAAACCGCAATCAGCACTTTCCAGCAGTAACCGCGAATTTTCCGGGCAGCCAAGTCGACGTGCATCGGCAATCGTCGGAGAGGTGACGGATGTATAGAAAACTCACGCTAATGCTGCTTGGAATTTTCTGTGCAGTTTGCAGTACGCAATTTGCTATAGCCCAAGAACAACCGAGCTTTGTCAAAAACGTTGATCAATCGAATTCCGCGGCCAAAATCGACCTGCCTTCCCCACTTTCCGGCGGTCCAGAAAAGTGGGCTAGCCCAGAGGGGCTCTCGTCTACGCTGCAGGTGATGTTGCTGATGACTGTGCTGAGCTTGGCGCCAGCCATCATGTTAATGACCACCAGCTTTGTGCGAATTTTGGTAGTGCTGGGACTGTTGCGGCAAGCGTTGGGCACACAGCAATTGCCGCCGTCTCAAGTAATGACTGCCGCATCACTGTTTCTCACGCTTATCATCATGTGGCCTGTGTGGAAACAAACTTACGATCAAGGCGTGTTGCCATACACCAAACACGAGCTAGGCATGGAAGATGCCTGGCAGCGCGGCGTGCAGCCGATCCGTGATTTCATGAGCCGACAGATTATGCGGTGCGGCAACAGCGCTGACATCTGGTTATTTTACAAATATTTGCCCACGAACACGCCAGAACCAAAGAGTTTTGATGATGTGCCTTTGGCAGCTTTATTGCCGGCCTTCATGATCAGCGAGTTGAAGACTGCTTTTCTGATCGGTTTTCAAATCTATCTACCGTTTGTGATTCTCGACTTGGTCATTGCAAGTGTGACGATCGGAATGGGTATGTTAATGTTACCGCCGGTTTTGATTTCGGCGCCGTTCAAATTATTGCTATTCGTGCTTGTCGATGGTTGGCATTTGACAGCCGGAATGTTACTGCAGAGTTTTCAATCGTAAAATTAGTGAGATTACTTGCCAATCGTAAACTGAAGTGAACGTGCATGGACCCACAAGACGCAATTAATTTAGCCCGTGAAGCAGTGATGTTAACACTGTGGATCAGCGCGCCAGTGCTGATTGTAGGCATGGTCGTTGGTTTGTTGATTGGACTGGTACAAGCTCTGACACAAGTTCAGGAACAAACGGTGGCCTTTGTTCCAAAGCTGTTTGCGATGATTCTTGTGCTCAGCGTTACCCTGCCGTGGCTCATGATGCAGGTGGTCGATTATACGCGGGAGCTAATCGAAAACATTCCACACGCACTATGAATGCCCTATCTAATTTTTACACTACGCCGTTTGTTATCTTCACGTTTGTGTTGGCACGCGTTAGTGGACTGGTGATGACGGCTCCGATTTTTGGTTCGGACACTGTCCCGACACAGGTTCGCGCCTTTCTGGCATTTGCTTTGGCGCTGATCATTACTCCGGTGCAAATAACAGCACGGTTGGCGATGCCGGCTAATTTGGTTACTTATACCTTATCCCTCGGCGGAGAATTGCTGATTGGAATGGTGTTGGGAATAGGCGTGATGATTTTAATGAGCGGAGTGCAGGTGGCAGGACAGATTATGAGCCAGATGAGCGGCATGTCGCTGGCCGATGTTTTCGATCCGGGTATCGACGCAGAAGTACCGGTCATGGCGACGATGTTAAATCTGGTGACCATAGCGGTCTTTGTTCTCATTGGCGGACATCGGCTCCTGCTGGGCGCATTATTAGATACCTACTCATTTCTGCCGTTAGGACATGCTAACCTTCAGCCATCACTGGGTTCGTTAATTGTTACACTGTTTGCAGAAAGCTTTTCGTTGGCGACGCGGTGTGCGGCCCCAGCCATTGTGGCACTAATGTTGGCCACGATTGTGCTTGGACTTATCAGCCGAACTCTTCCCCAATTAAATATTCTAGCGATTGGTTTTGGGCTAAATGCCGTGGTTAGTTTTGCGACGCTGGTACTTTCGATCGGTGCGATCGCTTGGTTATTCCAAGAACAACTTGAACCTGCGGTGCAAGCCATCGTCGAATCACTGCACTCCGTCGCTTGATCTCTCGTTATATTCCAATTTTTGTGGCTTCCATCAGTTTGTACTTCTGCCGTGCGTGCAGCTCGCACTCTCAAACTCGAACCTTGAGCTCTCCTGATGGCCGACTCTGCGTTCGATAAATCACAAGAAGCCACGCCGCATCGGCGGCAGCAAGCTCGTGAGGAAGGGCAGGTGGCTCAAAGTCCCGACTTGGCTTCTGCTGCGCTGCTAATTGCAGGTCTGGGGATTGTACTGGTCATGGGGGGGCGGTTGGCACAGTTTTTTGTCCGGCTGGCTCAACATCAGTTAGGAGGCGAAAGCTGGATTGAAGTTGATTCCAGCTTCATCTTGAATCATGCCAATGCAGTGCTACTGGAGCTAATCCAAGTCTTATCTCCTATGCTTGGGTTGATGTTCGTGGCGGGAGTGTTAGTTCATGTTTTGCAAACAGGTTTGTTATGGGCTCCTGACCGAATTGCACCTGATCTTGAGCGCATTAATCCGCTATCGGGCATTCAACGCTTATTTTCTTTATCAAGCGCCGTGCGTCTGGCGATGGGCTTATTCAAAGTGGCAGTTGTGTCACTCGTGGCATTTTGGAGCCTGTATCATCGGCGAGACGAAATCCTAAGCGTGGCTGCACTAGACATACCGCAAATTGCGGCATTAGTCTTCGACATAGTAATTTGGACAAGCATGAAAATTGCAATGGCATTGCTCATATTGGCCATTCTCGACTATGGCTATCAGCGCTGGAAATATGAGCAAGATTTGCGAATGACCCCTCAGGAATTGCGAGAGGAAATGAAAAATCTGCAAGGCGACCCGCACGTGGTGGCTCGTCGAAAGCAGGTTCAGCGGCAGCTGGCGCTGCATCGGATTTCCGCGGTGGTTCCGAAAGCAGATGTAGTCATCACAAACCCGACCGAGTTAGCCGTGGCCATTCAATACGATGCTGCAACGATGAACGCGCCCATTGTATTGGCGAAGGGTGCCGGCGTAGTGGCCGCTAGGATCCGCCGCCTTGCTTTAGAACACGATATTCCGGTGCTGGAGCGTAAGCCGCTAGCTCAATCGCTTTACAAAGAAGTCGACATCAATCGCCCTATTCCCGACAAAATGTATGCTGCGGTTGCCGAGTTGCTGGCGTATGTGTACCAACTAAAGAATAAGCCGCTGCCGGGCCGTGCAAAGTAAGGTTCCTACTAACATCCCCGGTTACCAGCCACAATTCCAGCTGCCCCACGATGGACCGTAGCCGCAATAGGGCATTCCGCTACCGCATGGAGGGCCACCGCAACACGCCATACAGCAGCACGTCGGCACGGGAACCAATACTTTCTTGGTTACCATGTGACACACGCAAACCTCCACTTCCTTTTGCACGGGATGCGGCACACAAACATCAACAGTCACACTACGCTGCTCAGGAGCATAATGGCACACGGTGACGTTGTAACTGCACTGCTTCGTCTGCGGCACACACACCGTATATTCCACTTCGCGCTGTTTGGTCTCTCGAACGTACTTACCACCGCCGCATCCACATCCGCTGCAACTGTCGCACGGCACCGGCTTGCACACCGTATATGTTTCGGTTCGTGTGCGAGTTTCCGGCACCATCACAACATACTGGCGAGTGATCGTCTTTGTTTCCGGGACAGGGCGCATCACCGTCACCGTCTGTTGGCGCTGCTCTGTGGTATATTCGACGCACGGTATCATTCGTTTTTCATACGCGAATGTTGGTACGCAAATGGTGCGTTCCACCATGCGCGGGCCGGGACAGCACGAATCCGGCGATGCCGTAGTCTGTGGCGACGCTTCAGCTGGCGAAGCGGAAGCCGCTAAAGGCTGCCTTGCCGTAGGGGCCGACATCGAGTTTCCCATTCCAGGCGGGTTTGACGGGCCCTGCGGCGGCAATTGATATGCCTCGGCAGAACCAACAGTAAGTAACGCGGAGAAGGTCAAACACACAATCCAATGCGCGATCTTCATGGCATAACCTCGAAGTAACAATTTAAAGTGCGTAAATTGCGAGGAATAGCGAATAGCAGTGCCGTTACTCTAACCGGGGTAATTCGGGACGTCAAGCAATTGGTGAAAATGGATAAAGTAGAATCAGCATTACCTCTCAGCGCATAAAAAAAACCTCGGCCGGAACAATCTCCGGCCGAGGTAAGGCAATCCAAAATCTACTCGAAGCTGTCGCTCAAGCACCTACCGACTACGTTTTAACCTACCACTAGAACCGCGCCTGGATACCTGCAAACGCACCATCCATAATCAGGTCGCCGTTGGACTTGATGGTTTTCCAGCCGGCTTCGTCAGCAAAGAACTGCGGAATCTGGTTGTCGGCCAAAGCCACGCCGCTGACCATCACGACCCGGTAACCGCCGATGAAGCTCCAATTGTTGCTGAAAGCCCAGTTCACGCCAACGTCGATGGAACCCAACATTGAAAACACATTCGCCGAATTGTGGAAGTTCAAAGCATCGCCGTTGTTGTCGAACGTGGCTTGCGTGCCATCTGAAAGCGCCATCGAGTTGAAACCCGTAATGTGATTGCCAAAGATGCCAATCTTAGGAATCGCGAACACGCCAACCCGGTTGCAAATCTGGTAGTTCAAGTACGCACCAATCTGGAAGCCAATCAAGTTGTTCGTGATATTATCGTTCACAATCGCTTCATTGGGTTCGCCAGCGGGAAGCCCGGTGCCGGCAAACTGATCCCATTCCAAGTTGTCAGTGAAGCGGAAGTAGCGGATGCCGGCCAAAGCGGTCATCTGGAAGCGATTGCACGTATCGCAGCACGGCATGTACAGGAAGTTCACTTCCACGTTGTTCACGTCGTCGCTACGGCGCAACACCACGGCATGGGCATTATCGAACCATGCGCTGGCGTCGTCCGGAGCAAGGAATCCGACAAACCCATCATTCTGCACGGTGCCCAATTGGTTGAGCCCGACTGAGGCATCAGTAATGGAGGCGCTGTTGTTCATGCCCCATACGCCCCAGTAGTCGGCTTCTACGCCAAAGCGTCCGGATGGTCCGCAAGAATTGCAGCAGCTGGACGGATTTCCGCAGCTACCGCAGCCGAACCAGTAACCAATGCGTGTATCCACTCCGCCGCCCCAATCGGCGCCGGGGAAATACTGCACTTGATTGGCCGGATTGGTTTGATCGAACGTCGTATAAAAATGGTTCGCCGTGGAGCGACCCATTACCAAGCCGCCCGCATAGGCAAACCAGTGTGTATCGTTGCAGCAGCAGAAAGGAATATTGCATTCATTGCAATCTCCGCCCCAGCCGCTGTTGTTCAAGGCATTGTCGTAAGCGTTGTTGGACGCAGTCGCAGGCGCCGATTGCGGAGCGGCCGCCGAATCCGGAGCCCGAACGCTGGCATTGGCAACTGTTGGTTGGCTCGGTGCGCCGGCGTTGTAGCTGTAAGCCGGAGAAGGCTGGCTGGAGTAATCCAGCTTGGTTAAGCGCACCCCATACGGGTCGTTCGCTTCCAAGTAGTTGGTTTGGGCCATTGCCGTGCCCGTCAAGCACAGCACGCCCACCAACGAAGTCCAAGCACGATAGGCAGTCATGGTTTCGATCCCTCACGATTTCCTGAAAAAACTCTTCCGCGCGCCACCGTGACATCGCGGCTTGGGCCGAACAGGCCGCCAGGCGGCAGACTGTCGTCCAAATGTACGGGGATCCATCCCACATAACCTTCCGTGTGTCTGGGGAAATCGACGCTCCTGGCGGGGAGCCTTTGAAGTTTCGCCGGCCGACAACACGCCGGGAAAAATCGCCACAACGCCTAAGTGCGGGCCAATCAAAATGGACCGCAGATCTTCGCGCCGCAGTGACAAACTTTAGCGAAAGTTCACTTCCTCTGCTTCCAGTCATGCTTGATATTCCATGAGTGCGCTTAAATGCCGGCAGCCGTCGGCAGCCCCCTAGCGAGCGGCGGCAGTCGTCGCCATATTCCGCGAGAGCCGCACAATCAGTTGTTCCAACACCAGCCGCGCTCTTTCGCCGGAGGAACTCGTTCCTTTTAACGCCAAGTCGGCTTCCAACAACCAGCCGTAAAGGTTCTGTGCCCGTTGCCGGCCAATCTGCCGCAGTTGCCGCTCGGCCTTGTCGAGCACAAATTTCTTCGGCGTCATCCCGGCTTCGCGAAGTGCATCGGCCAGCGTGATCCGCCGGCGCTGCGATTCCGCTTGTTCGATAATCCTGGTGGCGGCGGCCATGCGCCGCAGCGAGCCACTCATCATCGCCAATAGGGCGATTGGCTCTTCGCCCGCCAAAAGCAACCGATCCAGCTCCACCAGCGCCACCGCCGCTTGCCCCTCCAGGGCGGCTTCAATCATGGTCCAGGCGGTTTTCGCCCGCCAACCGCCCACGGCCTGTTCCACCAACTCTCGGGTAATTTTTGTCCCGGCGCGACCAACAGTCGCGGCTTTTTGCTCGACTTTCTGATCACTGACCCCTGACGGCTGACCACCGGCGCCGGCCAGCAGCGCCAATTTGGCCAACTCCTGATCGAGCCTTCCCAATTGCGGGCCGACAATTTCCAAGAGCAACTCGCCAGCCCCGCTGGCCAAAGCCGCGCCATATTTCTTTTCCGTCCGGGCCGCCAACCATTTCAATACGGCGTCTTCATCCGCATCTCCAAAGCGGTTGGCGGGCAAATTGCAGTTTATTTGCAGGCCAATTTCGGCCACCTTTTTGTAGAGACGGGTGTTGGCCGGCCACGATTCCACTTCCAAAACTAGCACCGAAGCAGGCCGCGGCTTTTGGCAGTAATCTTCCAGCGCTTCCCGATGTTTGCTCACGAACTTGTCGGCCTCGCGGACCACAACCAACCGCCGCCCGCCGCCAAACATCGAAACGGTCGCCAATTCGTCCAGCACGGTGCGCAATTCCGCTTGATTTCCGTCCAGCGCCGTGAACGAAATTTCGCCGTCTTCGCCGGTCAACACCGCCGCCTTCAACCGACCCAGCGATTCGCGCTGCAAAAGCGGCTCATCGCCAAACAATACGCACACCCCGGGCACGGCGGGCATTTTTTCGCGGCTTAGAAATTCGAAAGCGGATAAGGCATCGGGCATGGCGTCAATATACCGGCCTTGTGCCGCGCCGGGAATCATGTCGGTTTTGTCCTGTTTTTTTATTTCCCGGACAGAACCCGCGAATTTCGTCGCATCGCCAACCCGCCAGGCCACGGCATTTCGCGCGCTGCTTCGCTTCGGCGTATGACACAAAACGTCGAGTTTAAGTCCTATGGTATACATGGTTGATGAATTGTTGACTATGTTTTGCTGTTGATGTTTTTCCGCCCGAAATCCATGTTCGCGCTCCGCCTGCGCAGCACGTCAGCCGATTTCTGTGATTTCGGCATGAACACTCGCAAGTACGCTAACGTGATCGTATGTATACTACACGCCGGTCCTGCATGCAAGCGGCAAATTGGGCCAGCGGATTTTTTAACCGCGAAGGATGCAAAGGACGCAGGACGGAAGCAACTCATAGAGCAGCGACCGTCAGGAAGCGGGATTTCACCACGAAGGCACAGAGACACAGAGAAGATGAGGGTGAAGAGGTGATTGCGGTGAGGAGGTGATGATAACGTTAGCCGCGACGCGCCAGCGGAGCGAGTGGACGAAAGCGGTTTTTTTAACCGCAGAGGACGCCGAGGACACAGAGGAGACTTCAGGCGCGCATCAAGATCGCACCGCTATTTGGGCTTTGCCGGCTGCGGGGCGTTGGACGGAGATTGGGAGGGGAAAAGGTTCGTGGAACGAATGGCACTTGAATAAGGCGTAAGTTGTTGTGCCGAACTGATCTGGACACGGACGGCCTTCTTGAGGATGTGAAGGAATGTTGACAAATCTTTCACGTTCCAGGCAAGGAGGCCGCCGATGTCCAGCAGAAGATCAGCTCAACACGCCACGCTGCTGGCCGCCATCGCCGCACACCAAGTCGGCGACCGACCCGATCGCATCGAACCGCGCGCCGTCAAACGGCGGCGCTCCCAGCACTTCCTCACTCTCCCCCGCGCCGCAGCTCGAAACCGTTTGCTCAACGCTGGTTGAGCTTATTCAAGTGCCATTCGTTCCTGGAACCTTTTTCTTTCCTTATACAATATGCCAATAAATCAACGATGATCGACGACAGATACATGGACCCAATCAAATAAGGTAAGCGCGCCACCAACCGCATCTTGACGCGCGGGCTAAACTTAGGATTTCGCCGAATTGAAATCCTTGGGAGCATGAACCATGGCGGGTCACGAGCGGGATCCGAAGCGGGAACGGTTTTGGCGTAAGGCGCTACGCCCAACTTCCCGGCAATGGGGCAACGGGAGCGGGATTTTTTGATATAGTGAAGCGCAGCCACGGGAGTCTCATATGTCGCTTCAAGCATTCGCTGATTCTACGAGAGCCCAGCATCTAAACGCACGATGGATTGGATTGATGTTGGCGCAGCTGGCAATGACGGTGTTGTTGTTTACACCAACAACTGCCGTCGGCGAGGAACCCGAAAAATCTAGTGATAGCTGGCAAATTCATGGTCGGGTTGTCGACGCCAACGGAAAGCCCGTCGAAGATTTCATCGCGGCCACTTACTGGTCGTCGAATGGAAAGCAATGGAACGAGCACGGCGACCGAATTAAGTTGAACGGGCAGAAAGATCGCGATACGCTTTGGAAAGAGGAAGGAGTACTGGAGGCTTTCCCTCGGTCTAGGGCGAAACAGCTCGATCATGGTGAATTTATTGTGACGGTCGAGGATCGGCCACGGGTATCGGTATTTGTAACTGACAACGAGCAGAGGCACGGCGGATATGTGTCGGTGGAAAAGACCGACTGCGACAAGCCCATAAAGATTAGCCTATTGCCGCTGGTGCGAGTAATCGGGACGATCTATTGCCCACAAGCGGAAAGAACGCCCGACTGGACGATGGCCATGGTCCATCCGCCAGGTGACAAAGAAAATTATTTGCACTTCGAGCAATGCGGATCGCTCAAGGGCGTGTTTTCGCTATTGCTGCCGCCGGGCGGCTACGATCTGGATGTCTACAGCAGTTCACCCGATGCGCGTATGCCTCGGCCAAGCGAGCGAACGAAGCATAACGCCCCTGCTGACATGCCATCCTATATTGGCGGCATCCGCCTTGAAGTGCCGCGAGATAAGCCGACCGTCGATTTGGGCGTGCTGAATGTGGTGCTTCCTGATGGCCGCGGCGATTATTCCAGTTTTTACGGAAAGGAACCGCCCGCACTAAAAATCACCGATGCGCGCGGGATTTCAAAAGACGTTAAACTGACCGATTTGCGCGGCAAGTGGGTGCTCTTGGATTTTTGGTCGCTGACGTGTGGACCGTGTCTGCACCGAAGTTTACCCGAGCTGACGGAATTCTATGAGAAACACACGGCCGATCGTGAGCGGTTTGAAATTCTTTCGATTTGCGTGACTAATGAGGAAAACATTAAAACCGTGGCGGAATTTGAAACGACCGAAAAGCCGTTCGTGGGGAGCGAATGGCATGGAAAGCCGTTGCCGTTTCCAACGCTGATTGATGGCGAAGGGAAAACTCGCGCCGTCTATGGCATCGGTAGCTTTCCCACTATGCTGTTGATCGATCCTGAGGGTCATCTGGTGAAATGGGGCGACAAAGTGATGCTGGAGGACAAGCTGAAAGAAATGCCGTAAGTTTGGTAACTGCTCTTCGAACCGAGCTGCTATCGTGAGCAGCGACGATAAGATTCAGGATGAGTGCGAAGCCAGATATCCGGTAGCAGCTGTATGAGGAATTCTTTCGTAGGCTGCGCATCACGGCCCTGATCGACTAGCTGGGTGATGACATCGGAGGAGAAAAAGGTGTCAGGAGGAGAAATAGGTTATCAACATTGGCAATTGCGTTAAATATTTTTTCGGTGTCCATAGGAAATGTTTCAGTGCTTATTTCTCCATTCGCGGCTTCAGCCAATGCAGAACGCGGCCCGTCAAGCCCGGCACGAACCCCATACTAACGTGACCATGAGGCAACCGCCAGATTTCCGGCTGCTGCCACTTTTGCCAAAGCTCCTCGATCGGTTGCGGCTCCGCGAGCAAATCGTGGATTCCTTCAATCAATAATATATTTTCTTTCGGGATGACTGGCTTCGATAATATCAGATTTAACCGGGTCGTATCCATCGCTTCCTGTGCCGGCCTTAGAGCCTGGAGCGCTTTCCGAACCCGCGGCCAGATGACAGGAGAAGACCGACTCAAGCGCACGGCGGGCACAGTCAGAACGGCACAGGCGATGCGAGCATCGCCGCACGCGGTCAATCCCGCAGTCCATCCCCCAAACGAAACACCCAGAAGCCCGACGGATGGGCAACCTTCATCAAGCAGCCAGCCAGTCAGCGCGCGAATCTCGTCGACGTTCTGTGCCATGGCCCGCGCGAACTCCAAACAATTCTCCTCAATGGGCCGGCGCGGGCGGCGTTGAAGCTGGTAGGGAGCGACGAGTAGGGCCGCATTGAATCCTGCCCGATTAAACCGGCAGGCAATCCAAGGAAGCACGGTGTGATAACCGAGGGCAGGACTGCCATCCAACAGAATGATCACCGGCCTTTCCTGCCAGCGCTGGGCACACCGATAGAGCCGGCCGTAAACGATGTTGTTCTCCTTGACTTCGCTCGGGCGCGGCGTGGGAAATCTGAAATGCCGCCGCCCATCAAATTCAATCCGCGCCGAATTGCTTGCAGCGGGAAAAAAGTCCGGCCCATTCAGAAATTCGAGCGCTTCGGCCAATTTCCATTTTGGCTTGGGCGCGTGTCTCAGGGGAGCAACGACGTATGCCATCTGAAGAGCGGACCAATCAATGAATTTTGCCAGGGGCGCGTTCATTCGTTTTTAAGTTTCTTTCCTGCGGTAGCCGTCAACGTACCACCGCCCTCTTAAGTGAGTCAAACAATTCTTGACTAGAGACGTTTATCGGCGCGCCATTCGCTCCCTAAAGAAACCTGCCGGGCCGGCGGCCAGGCGCCGGTTTGTCCTTAGTTGCCCCTTAGGGCGAATCGAACTGGCGGCCCGGCACTTTAAGATAGTGGTAGTGTTTCGATTCGGTGACAACAGCTTTGTTTTTGAGCGCACTTGCCCGTCGCGCGGCTACATTTGTTTTGTCACCTTGGCTTGGCCGTGCGGCGGGTTTTTTATTTACCGGCGCGGTCAAAAGTGGATCGCCGCCCAAGGGAATCGCGGCGTGGCACTGAAGCACGACCAACGGTCGCGGCTTTATAGAACCCCTTACAGAATCACTGCTTCGCTGGCCCAGTTGCCGGGAAGTTGCGGAAGTGCTTGAGCTTGGGCGTCGGTGATGGGATGCTTGGCGCGACTGGTGAAGTGAATCCAGCGGTTGCATGTCGGACAACGGCCGGCAAAGCCGGTGTCGTCCCACCAGGCTTTCACTAAGGTGTCGTGCACCGCCCGGCCAAAGGCCTCTAAGCGAAAATCGATCGCCTGCAAATGCTGCGTGCAATCGGGATGAGGGCAAGAAGCATCAACATAAATGACGTGTGGCGCCATGGCGCGTTGGGCTCCTCCGAGGCGATAAAGCGTGTGCATTCGCTCGAGTTCGACACTTGTTTGTGGCGTAATGGCTTGGCTCATGGCAATCTCCGAGCAATCAACTCTACCCATTAAGTGTAGCGCTGGAAATTGAGCAAAGCAATCAGGAAAGGCCCGGGCGCGATGATCGGACGGGCCAATTTAGCGCGAGAAGTTGTACATTTGCGGTGTGGCGGCGGTGGGCCCGGTGGAAGAGGCGTTGCCCGGAGCAGGGCCGCTGGCGGTGTCGGACGAGGGACGCACGCCCCGGATGCGCCCTTCGGGACGAATGCGATCCAGCGTGACCGGCTGGGCCGCTTCAAACACGCCCACGTTGCCGGCTTCATCGCGGGCTTCAATCCGCAAATAAATGTGGTCGGGCGCGCGGCTATCGGGCCGCCAGGCGTATTGGCCGGTGTTCTCCAGGCCGGCGGCAATGATCGACCATTTTCCGCCAGGCCGATCGCTGAATAGCAGCGTGATGGGGCGCACGGCCAAAGTGGCGTCGCTGGCTTCCCAGCGGAGGAGCAATTCGCCGCTGTGAATGCCGTCGCCGGCCGTGGCATCGATCAAACGCACGTTCGGCTTCGTGAGATCGACCATGACCCATAAATCGGGCGCGTCGCCACTGTGCGGAGGCAGGCCGCCCAGGCCGTTGCCGCTTTGCACCACCACACGAAAGCCGTACAGTCCTTCGCCTTCTACCGTGGCGCGAATGGGGCTGCGGTTGTCGTTATCGACGCCGTAACTGTTCCAGGTGCGGCCGCCGTCGCGGGTTCCCCACAGTTCGACTCTGGCAATGCCGGAGGGGCCAATGCCATCGACTTCGTAATCCAAATCGAACGTGCGCGAATTCACCATTCGCGGGCGCTCGCCAGGAGGAAGCAAATTTTTGGCGGAAGCGTCGTGGTCGTTGGGCCACGCGCTGGCCGGCGGCGCGGAGGGAATGGAAAGCGAAGGGCTCGCCGGCGAAGCGTTGCCCGATGCGCCGGCATACGGCTGGCTGTCGCCATGCGATGGGCTGTTGCGGAATGATTCGTTGCTCGGCCAGCCTTGATTGCGGATGGGAGGATTTACGTTTTCGACCGCGCGGCTGGCGACATCGCCACTGGATTGCCCGCTGGCGGAGTACGATGGACCGGAATTGAACGACGGATTGGAATTGAAGTGGGGATTGGCGGCGTAAGTTTGATTGGAAGCAAAGGGCGGGCGCGACGTGGAATCGTCTGGAATAGGATTGCGGCCCAGCGGCAAATCGCTGGCTCGATCGGCCGGCCAACTCGTGCCGCCGCCATTGACCACGGCGGAGTTAGCAACACCAGAACCGGCAGTAGCCCGCGGCGGGTTGGCGCGAGGCCCAGGAACGGTGGCCCAATCGGGATTGGGAGTCGACATCCAGTTTTGTGCGGTTTGGGATGTTTTTGGCGCGGCATTGCTGGCTGTCAATTCGTGTCGTGCGGACATGCCCGGTGGCACGGCCTGGGCTTGCGAAACGGTGACGTTGCCGGCCCGATCGCTAATTTCCGCCCGCACTTCAACACTGCCGGCGGCGGCATCGGTGGGGAACCAGGTGAGCGTGCCGGTGGTGGTGCTGCGGTTGGCGCCGGGAGCGGTGTGTTCTACGGCGACGGCGCGCCACGTGCCGGCGGAAGTTTGATATTCGATTTTCAAACTGTCCGGATCGAGCAGCGGATCGACCGCTTGCCAACCGGCTTTGACTTCGCCCGCCTCGCCGCGCGTGGCGGTGAGATCGAGCCGCGGGGCCAAGGTATCGACCATGACGCGCAGCTCCGGCGTGCCGCCGACAGCAGGCGAAACATTGCCTTGCCGATCGGCCGTGCGAATTTGGAACCAGTATTCGCCGTCGTGAGGAGCGCGGAACGTGAAGCTTGTCTCGCGCGGCGAAACGGTTTGGGCCACGTCCCACTTGGCCCCAGAGTTGGAAGAAACATACAACCGCACTTCGGCGGCGCGCTGCTCGGGCGAATCTTCCTGCGCTATTTTGAAGGGAATCGAAAACGCTTGCTGCCGCCAGCACAGGGGCTCGGGCAAGCCGTCTGCTGCCGAGGCAACCGTCGCACAGAACCAGGCTGACAGCGCAAGCACGCACGCCGCCAGTTTCCAAGCTCGTGGGCGATGCCGTGCGCGCATAACGATACTCCGGGGTCTATCTGTTTGGTATCGACCTTGCCGAGCAAACGGCTTGAAACGACCGTGCGAAAGATGCGCACAACAGAAAGTTGGAAAGCTGGGAGGCGGTGCTAGCAGAGCAAGCCCGACTGACACAGTCGATGTTTAAGTGTCCGACAGACACAGTCGGGCTATGCAAGCGTGGCCACGATCGGACCACGGAGCGCGACCACCGGTCGCGGCTTTATCGTGGTGCGGGATTAGGTTGTGCTGCGGGTGTTGCGCACAATTTCGACGTACTGGCGGGCCAAATCGGTAATTTTTCCGAACTCGCGCCGGGCAATGACTTGCGGATTGACCAGCGATCCGCCAATGCCCAGGGCACACGCGCCGGCTTTGAGAAAATCGGCGGCGGTTTGCAAATTGACGCCGCCCGTGGGCATGAGTCGCACTTGCGGCAGCGGTGCTAGAACTGCTTTCAAATAGCCGGGGCCTGTAACATCGGATGGAAAAACTTTCACGATATCAGCGCCAGCTTGCCAGGCGGTAAGAATTTCGGTGGGCGTTAGTGCGCCGGGCATCACCAACTTGCTGTACCGCCGGCAAAGCTCAATGACCTGCAAATTCAGCGTGGGAGAGACGATAAACTGCGCCCCGGCCAAAATGGCGGTGCGGGCCGTTTCCGGATCGAGGACTGTGCCCGCCCCCAACAGCAGTTTGTCGCCTAAACGGTCCGCCACTTGCTCTATGACCTCGTGAGCCCGGGGGACGGTAAAAGTGACTTCAATGGCCTCGACGCCGCCGGCCAAAAGTGCCTCGGCGACGTCGGCCAGCAGTTCGCCACTGGGGGCGCGCAACACTGCCACCACGCCGCAGCGTAGAATTCGATCTAAGTTGTTGGGTGTGGGCATGGGCGACGAGGGGTTAGCGGCGAGGGGCGAGGGGAATACGGATCGATAAACGACGAACGATGTTTAGCCGCGACGCGCTAGCGGAGCGATTGGGCGGCGAAATGATGGGGTGAGCCGGTGATAGGGTGGTTTTGTCCGATGCGGACGATGGGTCAATCGGCAATTTATCATGATGCCGCAAAGTTAGGGGAGCCTCTACGCATGTCAACCATTGAACTTGGGCCAGCCATTCGGGCGGCAGTGCGGAGGGTGGTCGGAATCTTCTCCAGCATAACCCAGCGTGCGGTCTGGCGAAATCTTGCCGATTTTTCATTCTGGACTGATTTGGCAAGAGTATCCATAATAAATGGTGTCGTCATAGCCAAACAGCACGCTGGGATCGGCTGCCAGCAGGTTTTCGATGGGAGACCCAACTACCCAAAAACTTATCACGGCGGGTTTGTTATTTGCGGCCATGGCGGCGGTTACCGCCTTGGGTGCTTGGGTAGTGTCAAGGTTTCGCAATCGTAAGGTTGACGAAGGGCCGGTGCTCAGCGAACTGCTCAGCAATTTTCGGGAACTGCATCGGCAAGGTAAGCTTAGCGACCAGGAATTCCGAAACATTAAAACACTCTTGGCGGAAAAGATCCAACAGCAGGTAAAGGATAACAGCGAACAGGGTTAGACCGAATTACACTAGTTCACCAACAAGCGCGGTCAAAGCGCGCAAGCAAGTGTTGCCGTTCGGCGGAGAATTGCCGACGGTGAGTGTGGTACCGGACTATTTGTGACAGGTAAAGGAAACATAGCAATATAATTCGAGCGTGGACAAGGATGCCCCCGGCGCGACTGCGAACTTTCCAGTTCAAGCCACTCGAGCGACTCCGATGATTCAATCTTCTCCGCTCCGCAGACGGAACGGTGGGAGAGAACTCGAAAGGATGAGGCATGCCTAACGGGCGCGATATTAACATTGGCCGGCGCAGTGGTGGTCCGACTTCGACCGGCGGCAGTGGCGGCGGCACCACGAAGAAAAACGCATTTTGTTCCTTCTGTCGCAAAAGTTACCGCGACGTGGGGCCACTGGTGGAAGGCCCCGGCGACGTGTACATCTGCGGAGAGTGCATCGAGCTGTGCCAATCGATTTTGGATCAGGAACGCCGTCGCCGCGGCGCCACCAAGCAACTGTTCGCGCGCATTCCCAGCCCGCGCGAAATTGTCCAGCAGTTGGACGAATACGTCATCGGCCAGGAACACGCCAAAAAAGTTCTGGCCGTTGCGGTGCACAGCCATTACAAGCGATTGACGCTGGGCGCCGAGCCCAGCGACGTGGAAGTCGATAAATCGAACATCATGCTCTTGGGCCCGACCGGTTCCGGCAAGACGCTGCTGGCCCGCACGCTGGCCAAAATTTTGCATGTGCCTTTCGCCATTGGCGACGCCACCACGCTGACCGAAGCCGGCTATGTGGGCGAAGATGTGGAAAACTTGCTGCTCAAATTGCTGCACGCCGCTGATTTCGACATTGAATCGGCGCAGCGCGGCATTTTGTACATCGACGAAATCGACAAAATCGGCAAAACGAGCCACAACGTTTCCATTACGCGCGATGTCAGCGGCGAAGGCGTGCAGCAGGCGCTGCTCAAAATGCTGGAAGGCACCGTGGCCAACGTTCCGCCGCAAGGTGGCCGCAAGCATCCGGAGCAGCAATACATTCAGATGGACACCACCAACATTTTGTTCATCTGCGGCGGCACGTTCGTGGGGCTGGATGAAATTATCGCCAAGCGGCTGGGCAAGCGAACCATTGGCTTCGGCCAGCCCACCGGTGTGCGCGAAGATAAAGAATTGGGCGAGCTGCTGACCAGCGTGTGCAGCGACGATATTTTGGAATTCGGCATGATTCCAGAACTGGTGGGCCGCTTGCCGGTGATCTCGTCGCTCAAGCCGCTCGACGAACCCGCGCTAATCCGCGTGCTCACCGAGCCGAAGAACGCACTGATCCGCCAATATCAAAAGCTGTTCTCCATGGAAAACGCCGACCTCAGCTTTACCGAGCCGGCGCTACGGGCCATCGCGCATCGCGCGCTGGAAAAAGACACCGGCGCCCGCGGACTACGCTCCATCATTGAAGAAGTGATGCTCGACGTGATGTACGACCTGCCCGAAAATCAAGGCGCCCGCTATGTGGTGACCGAGCAGAACGTGACCGGCCGCGAGCGGATTTTCCCGCTGGTGGAAGAGAAGAAAAACAGCGCGTGAGGCAGCGCGTTTTCTAATAACCGGCGCCGGCCGACGAATAAAATGGCAGGAAACATCCGCCACTTTATTTCGGAACTGCCATGAATTGGTATGGGGCCAATACGGGGCTGTGGATTGCCTGGTGCATCTATTGGTTTGTGGCGGCCCGGTTCACATCGGCAACGAAGAAGACGGAAAGCTATTTTGAGCGCGCCCAGCATGTTTTGCCTTTAACGCTGGGTATGTTTTTGATTTTTCATGATCATCACGCGCCGTTTCTGTACCATACGCTCTATGAACGTATGCCCTGGGCCGCTGTAGGATCGGTGGTAACCGCAATCGGTTTATTGTTTGCGGTTTGGGCCCGCGTGTTTTTGGGGAAGTATTGGAGCGGAACGATTACGCTAAAGGAAGGGCACCGGTTGATTCGAGGCGGGCCGTATCGGCTGGTGCGGCATCCAATTTATACGGGCTTTGTGACCGGGGCGATCGGCAGCGCGATTACGATGGGAACCGTGGATGCATTTGTCGGCGCGGCGCTGATTGCCATCACGTGCGCGCTGAAAATTCGGCGAGAAGAACGAGTACTCACCGACGAATTTGGCGACGCTTATTTGCAATTCAAACGCGAAGTGCGCATGCTCGTGCCGTTTGTTGTTTAGCGCAGAGGGAATTTTAGCGCTGCGGATAGCCGGAAGGCCACACCTTCCGGACCGGATGCTGTGAGCATCCGGCTATCGCCGATACACTTTTGTCATACTTGCTCTACCGATTTCAATCTGGTGGCGGACCGAAACCACGACCACCCGGTGGTCCGCCGAAACCGCCTGGCGGTCCACCGCCCAAACGTCCCTGCGGGCCACCGCCGGGACCAGGACCGCCACCGGGGCCGGGACCGCCGAAGCCGCGGCCGCCGCCTTGCTGCATTTCCGATTTTCCCACGCCCCCTTTAATTTTGTCGCCGTCGTCTTTTTTCACATCCTCCGGCGTCAGGCCCATCACAATGTCGAACTTGGCCGATAGCTCGCCAATTTTAGAATCGGGCAGCGGCTTGAAATCGACCAGCACGCTATCCTTCGCCTTTGGATCGCGCATGCCGTTGAAGACGCCGTCGCGCTCGTTCTCCGGATTTCCCTTGATGAACAACTGCGTGGTGTAAATGCGCTGGCCGTTTTTGCTGATGCCGAAGTGAATGTGTGCCGTGCGGCCGGTATAATGCACCGGCTTGATGGTGCGGAAATAATAGCTGCCATCCGCTGCGGTCAGGAACCGCCCATAACCTTGGAAGTTTTTGTCGCGCTTGTCCTCGTTGCGGTCGTGCGAGTTCAAGTAAATGCCACTATTGTCGACCTGCCAAATTTCCACGTAAGCATTGCGGATGGGCTCGCCGGCGGCACTGAGAATGCGGCCGGCCAGGTGCGTAATTTCGCCGATGGCAGGGGTGAGCGAATCGTTGACAATGATTAAATCGTTATCGGTATCCAGCGGCAGCTTGTCGGGATAGAACGGTCCTTCGGTCAGCCGCGGCGTAATTTGCAAAGCCTCGGCAAAAGCTCCCCGCGCCGAAAAGGTTGAAAGCCCGCAGGTCGAAAACGCCGACGCTCCGGCAGCAACGCCTCCCAAAAATTGCCGCCGCGAATGGGGTCCATGCAACGATTTCATAAAAACTTCCTTGACTGTTCGCCCCATGATTCACCGGGGCAGTCCTACGCAAGCCCGGGCATTACCTTACTGTTGCCGCAGCCGGCCAAAGCTTGCACTGGCCGAATGTGCAACTGGCCGAATGTGCAACTGGCCGCTATCACGAAGAACACTATTCTGGGCACAAAGTTCCGGCGAAAATCCGACTTTTACTTGGCCAGCTTGAGCAGTACTTCAATGCCGCGTTCAATGGTCCGATTTTCCGCCGCGTAGGAAATGCGGAAATGCGTGTCGCGGCTGGAAAAAATCTTCCCGGGAATGATCAGCAGTTGATTTTCAATTGCCCGTTCCACGAATTCGCTGGCAGATTTGGCGCCGCTGCTTTCGGGCACTTTGGGGAAGATGTAAAATGCTCCCTCGGGCTGGGCGATTTCGTACACGCCGCGCAAACCCTCGATCAGCATGTCGCGCTTGTAACGGTAGGCGTCGATGTGCACTTGCATATCCAAGCCCAGTGCGGTCACGCAGGCCCATTGCGCCGGCTGCGGGGCACACACAAAGGTGTATTGCTGCAGCTTCATCATTTCGTCAATGACGGCGGCCGGACCGTGTGCAAAACCCACTCGCCAACCGGTCATGGCGAATGTTTTGGAAAATCCCTCGACCACAATCGTTTGTGGGTTGAACTTGGCCGGCGAGACGAATCCGGCGCCCTCACCCGACCCGCTCCCAGTGGAAGACGGCAGATAGCAAAACGTGCTGTAAATTTCATCGCTGATGAGCGCGATATTGCGCTCGGCGGCCAACTTGGCCAGTCCTTCCACTTCGGCCGGCGTGGCCACCACGCCCGTCGGGTTGGCGGGGCTGTCGAATAAAATCGCCTTGGTGCGGGGCGTAATGGCGGCGCGGACCTGATCCAAATCGAGCGTGAAATGGGGATACGTGTCGATCAACACCGCACGGCCCCCCATCAATTTCACCAACGGCTCGTAGGTGACAAAGTACGGATCGAACAAAATCACTTCGTCGCCGGGGTTCACCAGCGCCATCATCACCAGCAGCAAACCGCCGCTAGTGCCGCTGGTGACGAACACTTTTCGATCGGCGTGCTTGTACTGCGTCGCCAGTTGCGTTTGCAGCTTTTCAAGCAGCGGCGCAATGCCTTGCGTTTGAGAGTAACCGTTTTTGCGGTTCTCGACGGCCTCCACCATGGCCCGACGGGCCGGCTCCGGCACGTCGAAATCTGGCTGGCCGATGGAAAGATTGATGGGGTCTTTCATCTTCGCCGCCAGGTCAAACACCTTGCGGATGCCGGAGCTATCGAACGCTACAGAGCGAGAGGAGAGCCAGGAGTGCATGGTTTAAACCGAAAGAATTGTGCATTTCAAATCTTGGAAGCGAGCAAATCCCTTATCGAATGTCACAATTTCAAGACCAGCGACTTTTGCAAAGGCGGCCAGATAAGCGTCGGTCCATTTGCTCACTGAAAATGCCGCTTGTTGTGTGATTTCTCTCCAGGTGACCTCAATGCCTGCTAGTTCATCCCGATACTCGATAGATGGATCAGAGAGCATTAGATCATACTTGTTCCAGGCCGCCGCTGGCGTGAGAGCTTCACTACCAAACACGGTTGTATTAGTCGCCAAGCGCAAAAACCCTTGTTGGCTGATTCGAGAGAAAAAGCAAATCTCACCGACAAGACTATCGTACCACTGCTTGGCAGCACGATGATGCTCGTGAGACGCAAATGTGAGCGCGAGCCAAACGTTAATGTCCGGAAGCAGCATCTTCCTCGTCCATGATTTCAGCGATCCGCTCGCTGGTCAAATGAAGCGCTCCCGGACGATCACTGGATACGAGCGGAAATTGAACGCGCTTCATTTTGCGTTCCGTGGTTGCCGCAGGTTTATCTTGATACACGATAGTTACCGCCGCTCCCTCGGGCAACGACTGGTTGCCCTCCAGAACGACGACGCCATGATGTACGCGACCTTGGATGACCATACTCAAATTTTCCCTCGTCTACGAACGAAATCAAGTCCAATTGCGATGTGGTTGCTCGCAATCGTGGATTTAAGGCATTGGTTGCAGCCGAGGCAACGCCGGCAAGACAGAATTAGCCGCGAAAGGTTCGCCGCTTTTTCTTTCGATGCCGATCGTGGATAATTTGGGTTGCAGTGCTGGTTTCGCCCGACCGGCGCCAGCGGCCCGTCCCGACTGACATAAGCGGCCCGTCCCGACTGACACAGTCGGGCTATATAATATGTCCCAATCCGTGAATATGCCGATTGAATCCACCGCACAACACGAACCTTCGCTGCGCAACATTTCTGATACGGCCCGTTGGGTGGCGGTGTATCGGGCCCGGGAAACGGAGCGGGCCGATGCCGTGTTTCGCGATCCGTTTGCGGCCCGATTGGCCGGCGAGCAAGGGAAGCAAATTGCGGCCGGCTTTTCGTTGAGCGAAACGCACGCCTGGTCGTTCGTGGCCCGGACATTTTTGATCGATCGGTTTATTTCGCAGGAAGTTCAGCAGGGAGTCGACATGGTGGTGAATTTGGCGGCGGGGCTGGATTCTCGGCCGTACCGGATGTCGCTGCCGGCGCAATTGCGGTGGGTGGAAGTCGACTTGCCGGAGTTGCTCGATTACAAGGAAGAAATTTTGCAGCACGACCGGCCGGTGTGCCAATTGGAGCGCATACGGTTGGATCTGGCCGATGTGGACCAGCGGCGCAAATTGTTTGCCGATTTAGGCAGCCAGGCGAAAAAGGTGCTGGTGCTGACCGAGGGGCTGCTGATTTATTTATCGCCCGAGGAAGTCAGTAGCCTGGCGAAAGATTTGGCGCAGCCGGCGAGCTTTCGCAGTTGGGTGTTGGACTTGGCTTCGCCCGGGTTGTTGAAGTTGCTGCAAGCGGGAATGGGTCAGAAATTGGATGCCGCCGGCGTGCCGCTGAAATTCGGTCCTGAGGAAGGGCCGGAGTTTTTCCAGCGCGCGGGTTGGCGCGCGAAAGATGTGCAATCGCTGTTGAAGACCGCGGCGCGGTTGAAGCGATTACCGTTCAAGCTGCGCTTGGTGGCGCTCATTCCCGAATCGCGTCGGCCGTATCAAGGTGCGCGGCCCTGGTCGGGCATTTGCTTGATGCAGCGGAGTTGAAAACGCAGGCAGCTTGCTGGTCAACATGAACGGAGGGTGGCCTGGATCGAGCGCAGCGAGCCGCCGGGGATTCTTCGCTCGCCGGAGTCGCCCGATTGACACAGTCGGGCTATGTACAAATGCCCCCTATCGACCCGGTCCTGCCGTTGACAATGCCCAAGCGAGCGGGTTAAGTTTTTAGATTGGTTTTGTGGCAATCTTTCTGAAGAGTGTTCACCATGAGACGCGCAATTGTGCCTGTTCGATGTTTGCTGGCGTGTTTGGCTTGTTCGACCCTTTGCGGCCCGCGGGTTGCAACAGCGGCCGAGGCGCCGGCTGCCGGCAAAAACACGGTGCTGTGGATCAGCGTGGACGGCAACCGGGGCGATTATGTGGATCGTGGGCAATCGCCGTTTTTGAAAAGCTTGATGGAGCACGGCGCGTACACCAAGCAATTGGTTCCCATTTTCCCCTCGCTCACCTTTCCCAGCCACGTTTCGGAAGCGACCGGCGTAGGCGCAGGATTGCACGGCATTGTTTCCAACAAGTTCAAAGACACCAGCCTGGGTCAGGAATACAACATGCCCAGCGATCCTAACTTGCTGCAAGCGGAACCTATTTGGATTACCGCGGCGCGGCAAGGAGTGCGGTCGGCAGTGTGGGATTGGCCGCTTTCTCAAAAAGAAGACAAGTTGCCTGCCGGCTCGCCACATGCCACCATTTTCAATCCCAGCGATAAATTCGACCAGAATGAAACAGACACCCAGCGGCTGGAGAACCTGGTCGACGTGTATCGCAAAGATTTTGACGTTCCCAATCATCAGGAACCGCTGCGGCTGTTGATGGGTTATTGCTTTGCGATCGACCATGCCGGGCACGTCGCCGGGCCGGAAGCGGAAGCCACCACCAAGGCCGTTCATGAAGCCGACCAGGTTTTGCAGAAAATCGTCGAGGAAGTGGCAGATATTTTTCAGAAACATGCGCAGCCGGGAGATAAGCTGTACGTGCTCATTACCGCCGATCACGGCATGGACACGGTAAAAACGCTGGTCAACGCGCGGAAGTTGATCGGCGGCGCCGACGTGCCTGATTCAGTCGTCGTCGATACCAGCGGCAGCCTGGCGAACGTGTACTTGAACGATGTTCCCGGCCCGCAGCGCGACGCGGTCAAGCAGGCAATTATTGCCCGGCTGAAGGATGCCCCCTTTGTAAAATTCTGGCTGCGGGAAGATTTGCCCGAAAAATTTGCGTACGCAAACAACAGTCGCACGGGCGATATTGTGATCAACATGCAGGCGGGCTACGACTTTAGCACGCACATCGATGGAATAACCGCCCCGGCCGAATCAGACGCCCGCGCAATGAAAGGCATGCACGGTTACGATCCGGCCGAGGACCGGAAGATGCTGGGCTTTGCCGTGTTGAGCTGTTGGGGTTCCGAACTGCCCGGCAAAGATTTGGGCGAAGTGAGCACGTTGCGTTTGCATCCTACAGTGGCCAAGCTGTTGGGAATTAAGCCGGCCGCCGGCGCCAGCGCGCCAACGATTGAAGCAGTTCCCTGACGGGACCGGCGGCAATTTACCCGGCGCAACGCATTTTTCGGGGCGCAAAACATTGTGAATTTATTCAAGGACGGTATGCCATGAGTTCTATTTCCGCATCGACCGGACAGGGCTTTGTTCCCCCCTCGACCAGCGCCGCCGACAACACCGCGGTGCGCAAGTTGCGGCTGTGGCCGGCGGTTGTGCTGGTAGCGGTGTTGTGGGCATCGTACGTCGGCGCCGACTATGTCGAAATGTCGATGTTCATTCGCTTTGCTTCGCGGTGGGGCATGTACGCCGTCGTGCTGTTGTGCTTTATCGTGTGGTGGATGTTTTTTAGCCGGGCGCGCTGGTCCGATCGATTTTTGGGACTGGCCGTGTTCATTGGCGGATCGATCATTGCCGGGTTGTTTGCCGACCGATCGACCACCGCCGGAATGGCGCTGCCGGGATTTTTCATGGCCGGCTTTCCCGTCGTGCTAACCGTGTGGGCGATTTGGCTGCTGATGGCCACCCGGTGGATCAAACTTTCGCCGCGCGCACAGCGCATTGGATTGTGCGCAGGCATTTTGCTTGGCTGGGGCTATTTTGACCTGGTGCGCTGGGAAGGGCTGGATGGCGGGCAGCATTCTGCGTTTGCCTGGCGCTGGCAGCCGACCTCGGAACAAAAATTCCTGGTCCAGCATGCTTCCGCCACGTCGGGCTCGGCGGAACCCGGTCTTGCGCTTCACTTGCGTCCGGACGATTGGCCCGAGTTTCGCGGACCGGAGCGCAACAATCAAGTTCACGGTCTGAAATTGGCGACCGACTGGCAGCAGCAGCCCCCCAAGCAATTGTGGCGCCAGCGCGTGGGACCGGCCTGGTCGAGCATGATTGTGGTCGATGGCCTGCTCTTCACGCTGGAGCAGCGCGGCGATCAGGAAGCCACGGTCTGCTATGACGTAGCCACGGGAAAAGAACGCTGGGCGCACACGGTGGATACGCGATTTTTTGAATCGCTTTCCGGCGCCGGTCCGCGGGGCACGCCTACCTTTGCCGACGGGCGGATTTATTCGCTGGGGGCCACGGGCAAATTGAATTGCTTGGATGCCGCCAGCGGCAAGCCAATTTGGTCGCACGATATTGTGGCCGATGCCCAGGCCGAAGCGGCGCCAGCGCCCTTTACCGCGCGGCAATGGGGATACTCCAATTCCCCGCTGGTCGTCAACGGATTGGTCATCGTCTTTGCCGGCGGCCAGCGCGATAAAAGTTTGCTTGCGTACCGCGCCGACACCGGCAAGCCGGCCTGGACCTATGCGGCCGGCAAAGATGGCTACAGCTCGCCGCAATTGATTTCGCTGGGCGGACAATCGCAACTGCTGATGCACAGCACCGGCGGATTAGTGGCGCTGGATCCCAGCACCGGCAAAATGCTGTGGCAGCGTCCCAGCGCCAACCCCATGTTTCTGCCCATTACGCAACCGCAAGCCGTGGGGGGCGAACAGTTGCTGACGCAATCGGAAAATGGAGTGCAGTTGATTAAGCTCACGTCAGACGGCGATCGCTGGTCGCCGGCGCAGCGGTGGGATTCCAAGGCGCTGAAACTCACGCTCAACGATTATGTTGTCTACGATGGCTGCGTTTACGGCTTCGACGACAACGTGTTTTGCTGCCTCGATCTGGAAACAGGCAAGCGCCGCTGGAAAGGGGGCCGTTATGGATCGGGCCAGGTGCTGTTGCTGCCCGATCAGCCGCTGTTGGTGGTGACCTCGGAAACGGGCGAGGCAATTTTGGTCGCTCCCAACCGCGAAAAATTAGAAGAACTGGGCCGCTTCCAGGCCGTTGAGGGAAAAACTTGGAATCATCCCGTCATTGCCGAGGGGAAGCTGTTTGTTCGCAACGCGGAAGAAATGGCCTGTTACGAACTGCCGCTGGCCCAGGTACAATAGCGTTTTCGCATTTTCTGGCGCCCATTCAGGCGGAAACGCATGGCCACGGCTTTGACCATCGAGCGGCTCCTGTTGAAAATGAAGGAAACGCAGGCTTCCGACCTGCACATTAAGGTGGGCTCTGCGCCCATCTATCGCATTGCCTCGAAGCTGCTGCATGTCGATGTCGGCGAGCTGACGGCCGAAGACACGCATCAATTGCTCTGGCCGCTGGTGCCGGAAAGCTTGCGCAGCCGCATCGATGCCGAAGGGGGCGTCGATTTTTCCCATCAGCCGGCGGCCGGAGAGCGCTATCGTTGCAGCGTGTTCCGCTCCGGCGGCGCCCTGCATGCGGCCATTCGCCGCGTGAATCCGCAAGTGCCCAGCTTTGAAGACTTGCACTTGCCCAAAGTGTACGAGCAATTCACCAGCGATGCCCACGATGGGTTGATCATCATTTGCGGCGTCACCGGCAGCGGCAAATCGTCGACGTTGGCCGCCATGCTGGAGCACATTAATGTGCACCGGCAATGCAACATTCTGACGATTGAAGACCCGGTGGAATATGCGTTCCACTCCAAGCAATCGTATTTCAGCCAGCGCGAAATCGGCATCGACGTGCCCGATTTTCCCACCGCCTTGCGCAGCGCCGTGCGGCAAGATCCCGACGTGATGATGATTGGCGAATTGCGCGACCGCGAAACCATTCTGGCCGGCATTCAGGCGGCCGAAACCGGCCACCTGGTGTTCGTCACGCTGCACAGCGCCGACACCATGCAGGCGTTTGCCCGGATGTTGGAATTTTTCGACGCCAAAGATCACCACTTCATTCGCACCAGCTTGGCGTCCAGCCTGCGCGCAGTGGCGGCCCAGCGCTTGGTGCCAACCATCAAGCCTGACGTGCATCGCGTGCCGGCCACGGAGGTGCTGCTGAATAACAGCACGGTGGCGGAGCGCATTCGCGAAGGGCGAGACGAAGAGCTTCCCGCCGTCATCACCGGCTCCGAGCAGGACGGCATGCACGATTTCAACAGCAGCCTGTACCGGCTGGTGCACGAAGAATGGATCGATCCGCACATCGCCGAGCAATTTGCTCCGCATCCGGGCGCGCTGCGTTCCCGTTTGCACGGCATCGAAGTCAAGGCAGATAATCTGATTTCCAAATTCCATAGCTAGCCGCGGCGGTTCCACCGCGAGGGTGGCCGGGCGCAAGGGTGGCCGGGGTCGAGGCCGCCGAGCCCCCGGAATTTCTGGCGAATGACCAATGACCAAGCACCAATGACACTCAGCGGCTTTATCCATTGGTCATTGGAACTTGGTCATTGGTGCTTCTTCCGCAACCGCGCTTTTCCCGCCGCACCGCATCGGCTAAAATGCTTCCACGTTGATCGAAATAAAGCGGCGGCACTTTGCCGCGGAACTCTTGCCTCACGCCCACTTACCTTACGGAGAAGATTATGATTTCGCGGACAACAATTTTGGCCTCAGTATTCGCGCTGGCATGCAGCGCCTCGCTGCTGCTGGCGGCTGACGACAATAAAGGCACCGAGCAAGGAGCCAAGTCGAAGCTGCCCCGCTGCTACATGGACATTTCCGCCGACGGTAAAAAGCTGGGCCGCATTGTCATCGAGCTGCGGCCCGATGTGGTTCCCAAAACCGCCGAGAATTTCCGCGTGCTGTGCACCGGCGAAAAAGGTTACGGTTATAAAGGCAGCCCATTCCATCGCATTATCGCCAGCTTCATGTGCCAAGGTGGCGATATCACCAGCGGCGATGGTTACGGCGGCAAATCGATTTACGGCAAGGAGTTCGCCGACGAAAACTTCACGCTCAAGCACACCGGCCCGGGCGATGTCAGCATGGCCAATGCCGGACCCAACACCAACGGCTCGCAGTTTTTCATCTCGACGGTGAAAAACGATTTTCTCGACGGCAAGCACGTGGTGTTCGGCAAAGTGGTCGACGGCATGGACGTGGTGAAAAAGATGGAAAAGTTCGGCGGCCCGCCCCCGGACGGCAAGCCAACCGCCAAAATTGTCGTTGACGATTGCGGCGTAGTGAAATAACGGGTTTCCGGCTCGGCTTTGCCCGTTGAAGTCTGTTGCGATTCACGCCGAAGGCGTGGGACAACATAGCCCAGGCTCGCGCCAGCGCACGGCTGAAAATATTTCTGCAGCCTGTTTGCCGGTCATAGAACGGTGAAACAGGGTTTGCATGGGGAATTCTCCTGGTAATCGTGTCATCAATTGTCCGGCGTATCATTCTATATTCGCCGTCACCAGATACGAGTAATGCCATAGGCATCGAAAGCGGCATCATTGCTGATCATAGGTATTTGCTCGACAATTGCCTGAGCAACTAACAGCCGATCAAAAGGATCGTTGTGGCGTGGCACGAACGGCAAGGTGGCCACGTGGGCCGCATGTTGCGGCTCAATTGGAAGGATAAGAAATCCGTTGTCGATCAAAGCGTGCTGAACGAATTGATCAAACGGCTCGTGCAGCACGTATTTTCCCAAGCTGATTTTGATCGCCAGTTCCCAATAACTGGCAGGGCTGATCAGTTTAGTATTGGCTGGGTCAACGATCTGCGACCGAGCCTGGTCGCTCAATTGTGTGTCGCCCAGATAAAACCACAGCCAGGCATGCGTGTCGAGCAGCAGCCTCACGGCAGATAATCCTTGAAGTGCTCAAGGTGTTCGTTATCGTCGGAAACGATTTCAATTTTGCCGCGGCCTCGACCAAAAACAGGCTGCGACGTTTCGCTGTGCGGCCCCACCAACGTTGCCACGGGGCGCTCGTTGCGCGTAATGACAACTTCTTCGCCGGGCGACAAGTGCGCAATCAATTCCGGCAATTTTGCCTGTGCTTCTTCGATGGAAACGGTGGACATGGCTTGAATGTGTTGGCAAGAATTCCAATTCAAACGACCCGTTAATTCTACCCTGCGGATTGCAGAAGTGGCAACTTGCGTTAAATTCTCCGCAGTGCGGCGAAAATTTCCTCAGGCCGCTTCATGCGCAGAGAGCAACGCCCGCCCGGTTGTCAATATTCGTGATGACCGCAATAATGACGGATTACATCCCAGCGTTCGGATTAATCTTCAATGCCCCAAAAACTCGTTGCCCAAGCCATCACGTTTGACGATGTGTTGTTGCTGCCGCGCTATAGCGAGGTGGTGCCGGCGGAGGTGAGTGTTGGCACGCGGCTGACGCGCAACATTCGGCTGAACATTCCGCTGGTCAGCTCGCCCATGGATACGGTCACGGAAAGCGACATGGCGATTGCCCTGGCGCAAGAGGGCGGCCTGGGGGTGATTCACAAGAACATGTCGGTCGGCCAGCAGACGGAAGAGGTCGACAAGGTGAAGCGCTCCGCCAATGGCATTATTTTCGATCCGGTAACGCTGCCGCCGACAGCAACGGTAGCGAAGGCGCGGGAGGTGATGAATCAGGCCAACATCTCCGGCGTGCCAATTGTTGCTAGCACAGGGTCTCTGGGGGCCAGGAAGCCCGAGTCTTCATCGGCCTCTGGCCCTGGCAGCAAAAAGCTCATTGGCATTATCACGCGGCGGGATTTGCGGTTTTTGGAGAGCAGCGACACGCCCATCAGCGAGATTATGACCCGTCAGAACCTGGTGACAGCACAGGGGACTGTAACGCTTGCGGAAGCTGAGAAGATTTTGATGGCAAATAAGGTCGAGAAACTTTTGCTGGTTGACGAAGATTATACGCTGACGGGCCTGATTACCATCAAAGACATCGACATGCAGAAGCGGTTCCCGAATGCTTGCAAAGACAAGCTGGGCCGCCTGCGCGTGGGAGCCGCGATTGGCGTCCACGATTACGAACGGGCCGAAAGCCTGATCGGCAAAGCGGTGGATGTGTTGGTGGTCGACAGTGCCCATGGCCATTCGGCCAATGTGATCGAGACAGTAAAGAACATCAAAAAACGATGGGAGAAAATCGATGTGGTCGCCGGGAACGTGGCGACCAGGCAAGGCGCGGCAGATTTAATTGCCGCCGGAGCTGATGCGGTGAAAGTGGGCATCGGGCCCGGTTCCATTTGCACCACGCGGGTCATTTCCGGAGTAGGCGTGCCGCAAATTACGGCCATTATGGATGCGTCCAGCGCAGCGGAAGCGGCGGGCGTGCCCATCATTGCCGACGGCGGCATTCGCTACAGCGGAGATATAACGAAAGCGATTGCAGCCGGGGCCAGTTTGGTCATGATCGGCGGATTGTTTGCCGGCACTGCGGAAAGCCCGGGCCAGCAAATTTTGTATCAAGGCCGAACGTTCAAGGTGTACCGGGGCATGGGTTCCCTGGGCGCCATGGTAAAAGGCTCGAGCGAGCGGTATCGACAAGCGGTGGCGCGCGGAGAGGAAGCTCGCAGCGCCAGCAAGTTAGTGCCGGAAGGTGTTGAAGGACGCGTGCCGTTCAAAGGGCCGCTGAGCACGTTTGTGTATCAGTTGGTGGGCGGATTGAAAGCGGGAATGGGTTATTTGGGCGCGCGCGACATTGAAGAGTTGCGCAAGGAAGCACAATTCATACAAGTTTCACACGCCAGTGTGCGGGAGAGTCATCCACATGACATCGCCATTACGCAGGAAGCACCAAACTACAGCGCAGAATATTCGGGAGACGAATGATTCGTCAACCGCGCAGCTCGGCGTGGACGCCGCATCAAGCACCCATGACCAAGCACGAACGGCCCATGAAGTTCTCGTGCTGGAATCTCGAGTGGCCCACGAAGCGCGCACGGCGGAGTTGCGAATTTCGCACTTCAAAAAATACCGATCCGGGCCGGTAGCGCTGTATTCCGTGGCTCTATTTGCGGGCTTGGCGATGGCAGTCGGCCAGCGGCCAGCCTGCGCAGACGATGCCGTTCCGTCCAACACTACTGCAGCGCCGGGAACGCGCTTGGTATGGCACCCCGTGCGGCCACAGCGCAGTGATGATAAGGCCAGCGACAGCGCAGCCAGTGGTTCCTCCTCAAGCAGTTCTACCGACAAGGACACTGCGACAGCCAACAAATCGCAAAGCAGCAGCAAGAATGCAGTTCAAAAGCATGCGGTGGTCACTGCCGAATTCGACGACCCGGCCATAGAAAACTCGATTTCAGCCGAGCAGCCGAAAGTAAAAACCAAAGTTCGGCTGACCGCCGGAAATTCCAGCGGCAACAACTCGGGAAATTTGGCGCTGACCGATCCGTTTGGCGACAATTTGCCCTCGGTGAAAACGTCGCACCGCATTGCGATGACGCCGCCGGACGAAATCGATTCGCTCCCGCCACCCGCGGCTCAAAGCGGCCCAAGCAGCATGCGGATTGAACCGGCGCAGCAAGATCCGGCCGAGTTATCCGCGCCCGAGCCTATGCGCAGCGGCCTGCCGACGCACACCTATCAAACCCAACTTCCTGGACCGCCGACGCCGGGAGGCACGCCCGATTTGCTGCCTGGCGGCGAGCCGCAATTTTCGCGGCAAACGCATAGCAATCCGGCGTTGGCCTGCAAAGAGGATTACGATCAGATCAAAGCGATGACCCTGAACAAGCTGAACGTCGACATTGTTCCGCCGGGCAATAGCGCCAAGGGGGACCAGGTGCCGTTTGAATGCTCGCTTTCGACCGATCCATTTGCACCGCGCTGCTGGCCCGGCACCACGTACACGTGGAAGGCCTCGGCACTGTGCCACAAGCCACTGTATTTTGAGGAAGAAGCCTTGGAACGCTACGGCCACTCCTGCGGACCATGGGGTCTGGAATATGCCAAATCGGTGGGGCACTTTTTCGGAAACCTGGTACTCCTGCCTTACATGGTGGGCGTGTATACCCCCAACGAATGTATTTACGATTTGGGCGTGTACCGGCCGGGCGATTGTGCCCCCTGGATTTGCGATCCGTTCCCGCTTAGCTGCCGCGGTTTATGCACCGGCGCGGTTGGTTACAGCGGCGTGGCGGCGCTGTTCCCGTGATGACGGTGAATTGATCGCACGCGAATCCGTTTCGCCGACAAGGGCTTCGAATACTTCCACCGCAATGCTTAGCCCCGGCCGCTTGGCCGGGGTTTTTTATTGCGCCGCGCGCAAAGTTTATTTTGCGCGCCGAGTGAGGGAAATCAATTGCCGAATCCACAACTACCGCCGCCGCATTGGGGCAGGCCGCAACCGCCGGCAGGAGATTCGCAAACGGGCAATGCCGATTTGGAGGCTGCGGTATGGGCGGCCGGCACGCTGAGTTGCTTTTCGAGCTTTTTCGATCCGCACTGCGGGCAGGCGGGTTTCTCGCTGCTGCGGACCAAGAGCTCGAACTGGCTCTCGCAGGCGGGGCAGTTGTATTCGTAAATGGGCATGACAGGCTCCAGGTTATCTACATCGGTAATACCCATTATTATATGGAATTAGCCGCCAGCCACGTCAAATCATATTTCGTCCAAGCTAGCGAACAATTTACATGCTCACGCTCAATCGGGCACAAGTTCGGGAAGTAGACCATCGCGCAATTGCCGATTACGGCCTAAGCGGATTGGTCCTGATGGAAAACGCCGGGCGCGGCGCAGCCGATGTGTTGTGTGGGCTGCTGGCCAAATCGTCAGGACAATCCAGCGAACCCTCTCCTCTTGTGGGAGAGGGCAGGGTGAGGGGTGAGAATTCCGTCGCCATTGTTTGCGGCAAGGGAAACAACGGCGTCGATGGTTTCGTAATTGCCCGGCATTTAGATTTGCGCCGCATCGGCGTGAAAGTCTTGCTGCTGTGTAATCCGAGCGAACTGCGCGGCGATGCCGCGGCGAATTTTGCGATTATCCAAAAGACGGGTTTGGCGATTGAAGTGTTTGCCGGCCAGGCGGAAAGCGAATTCGATCAGGCGCGATTCGATGCGGTTCTACGCGGCGCCAATTTTTTAGTGGATGCCATTTTGGGCACCGGCGCAACGGGGGAGCCGAAATCGCCCTATGCGGAAGCGATCGACCAGATGAACGCCAGCGGCATTCCGATCTTGGCCGTCGATTTGCCCAGCGGACTAGATTGTGACACCGGCGCGGCAGGAAAGCACACCATTCGCGCCGCCCACACATGCACGTTCGTGGCGGCCAAGCCAGGATTCTTTGTCAGCGGCGCGGAACAATACGTCGGCCAGATTCACGTCTGCGATATTGGCGCCCCGCGCAGATTGATTGAGGAAATTGCGCGATAGGCCGCAGCGCGCTCGGCGGTGCCTCGCGGCTAAACCGCCAGCGGATGTGGATGGCTTGTGGGTTGTTCAGCGCGACCAACGGTCGCGGCTTTATGAATTCCCCATTCCCCATTCCCCATTCCCCATTCGTTATTTGCTATTCGCTATTTCCCATTCACGCGATGATGTCTTTGATGACCGTGCCGCTGGTGATGGTTAGCCGTTCGTCGCGGCCCAGGTGTTGGAACGTGAGCTGCTCGTGATTTAAACCCAGCAGCGACAATACCGTGGCGTGAATATCGTGGACGTGGGCTTTGTTTTCCACCGCGTACAGGCCTACATCATCGGTCGCGCCGTACACGGTGCCCGGCTTGATGCCGCCGCCGGCCATCCACATGGTAAAGCCGTACGGATTGTGGTCGCGGCCGGTGCCGCTTTCGCTCATCGGCGTGCGGCCAAATTCGCCGCCCCAAATGACCAGCGTGTTTTCTAACATGCCGCGGCGCTTCAGGTCTTTGAGCAGCCCAGCAATGGGGCGATCGGTTTCTTTGCAATACTGAGCGTGATTGCCTTCCACGTCGGTATGGGCATCCCACTTGCTGCCCGAGCCCATGTACAGTTGCACAAAGCGCACGCCGCGCTCCACCAGCCGGCGGGCGAACAAGCAATTGCGGCCGTTGGCGGCGGTTTCGGGCTTATCGACGCCGTACAGTGCCAGCGTTTCGGCCGTTTCGCCGGAAATATCGGTCGCTTCGGGAGCGGCCACCTGCATGCGATAGGCCAGTTCGTAGGAAGCGATGCGGGCTTCCAAATCTTTATCGTCGCTGCGGCCGGCCGCTAAATGTTGACGATTGAGCTGCTGAATGAAATCGAGCTGACCGCGCTCGCGGGCAGCGGTGATGCCGGCCGGTGGAGTGACGTGCAGAATCGGCGTTTTGCCGTCGCGAAATTTTGTTCCCTGATACGTGGCGGGCATGAAGCCTGTGCTCCATTGTCGGGCGCCGCCGGGAGGCTCTTGCGGATAATCGGTGAGCACCACGTAGCCGGGCAAGTTGTCGCACACAGTTCCCAGGCCGTACAAAACCCATGCGCCCACGCAGGGACGGCCCATGAGAATGCTGCCGGTGTTCATTTCGCACACGCTGCCCACATGGGTAAGACCATCGGCCCAGCAGGAACGGATGACGGCCATGTCATCGACGCACGTGGCAATTTCGGGGAGCCAATCGCTGACCCAAATGCCCGACTGGCCGTATTGCTTGAATTTTCGCTGGCTGGCCATCAGCGGCGTGTTGGCCGTTTTGCCCATGGCAGTTTCCGGTCGGGGAAAACTCGCCGGCAGCGGTTGGCCGGCCAGTTTGGAAAGTGTGGGCTTAGGATCGAACAAATCGAGATGGCTGGGTCCGCCATCCATGAAGCACCAAATGACCGATTTCGCCTTGGCCGCAAACATGGGCGACTTGGGCGCCAGCGGATTGAGCGCGGCGTTGGCAGCCGCGGCGGCATCGGAAGCCAGTGCAGAATCGGTTCCGGCGCGGGCGATGGAAATGGCATCGCGGCTCAATAGCGACCACAGGGCTAGCGCGCCGAAGCCGCCGCCGGCGCGAAACAGGAAATCGCGGCGCGATTGAGCGGATTCGTAGTGCGGAATGGGGAGTGGGGAATGGGGAATGGTGGGCATGGGTTTTGATTCGATCTTATAAAACCGCGACCGTTGGTCGCGCATGAAGCGGAGTTGATGACGCATCTCTAGTCCAGCGCGACCAACGGTCGCGGCTTTATACGGATGCTGTCAATCGACGTACAAAAACTCGTTGCTGCACATTAAGGCGTGGCAAAAATCGACCAAGGCTGCCGCTTTGGCGCGGTTGAACTTAGCCGGCAGTGGGGTGGGAAGTTGCTTTTCGAGCGGCGGGGTTGATTCTTCGGCGATGGTGGCCGCCTGCTCCTCGACAAATTTTTCAGCATTTTTGATTTCGCTTTTTCGCGGCAGGCGCCCAAACGCTTGAGTGTACGCGGTACGGACGAGCTTAGCTTCGTCGAGCTGACCGTCCCCGTGATCGCACTCGGCCAGTAATTTGGCGCTCCACTGCCGGGCCGCTTCCTCGGTTCCTTCGCCATTGAGCATTTCCAGCGCCTGCGGCGCAGTAATGGTGCAAGTGCGCCGCGGACAACTGTTTTGCATGTCGGGCTGGTCGTATGTTTCCAAGAGCGGCAATCGCATATTTCGCTGCGCCAGCACGTAAATGGAGCGACGGTTGCGGTCGACCGGTTTTTGATCGGGATCCCACCCGTACTTCGTGTCTTCCAACACTTGCGGCAATTCCGGATGGGCACTGTCGCCATACATTCGCAAATTCAATTGACTGGAAACTTGCAGCTCGGCGTCGCGAAGCTCTTCGCCTTCGAGCCGTTGGCGACGGGTATGCCACAGCAAGTTGTCGGCGGCATCGGCAGCCAGCGCCGCGGCATGCACGGCAGTGGACGGATCGATTTTCGACGCTTGGCAATACGTGGCCGAAAGCACCATCAGCCGTTGGATGGGCTTCAAATGCCAACCCTCCGAAATGAACTCGTATGCCAGCCAATCGAGCAATTCCGGATGCGACGGGTTGCCTCCCATTGCGCCAAAATCGTTCGGCGTGGCGACAATCCCCTGGCCGAAATGATTCGCCCACAACCGGTTGATCATCACACGAGCGGTCATGGGGTTATCGGCTCGAGTGAGCCATTCGGCAAGTGCGCCGCGGCGGCCGGTGGAATTCGACGTGCCGGCGGGTGGTGCAATTTCCGGTTCGCTGGCGCCCAAAAATTCGGGAAAGCCGGGCGCCACTTCTTGCCCTGGCCGCAAATAATTGCCGCCGGAGAGGACGCACGTCGGCGGCGGCGCACCGTCTCCATCGGTCACCGACATGGCCGTGGGCAGCGGCTCGGGCTTAATGGAATCGAACTTCGAGAGCTCTTCCATTTGCTGATCGTACAGCTTGCGTTCTTCCGGATCGCACCGCCGATAGGCGCGGGCAATGCGGGAATCGATCCACTCTTCCGCCTCGGCCACCAGCTGCTTTTGGAAGCAGGAGCGTTTTTCCGGCGGCATGTTAATGGCGGCCAGTGTTTGCGGATCGTACGCGGAAATGGCGTCTTGCCGGGCGGCTTCGCGCTCGTCGGCCAGCTCGTGGTCGATCTGATCGCGAATCGGCTTGGTTTCCTGCTCCCATTTATCCATCCGCTTGTCGTAGTTTTCGACCTGGTCTTTGGAGGCAATCGAAACGCCGTCGGCGGGCAAAATGGCGGCAAAACACGCTTGCAGGCGGTAATAATCGGTCTGCTTGATGTCATCGAACTTGTGGTCGTGGCAGCGGGCACAGCCGACGGTTAATCCCATGAACGCCAAAGCGGTGTTCTCGGTAATGTCGTCGAGAATTTCTTGCCGCTGCTGCACCATGTTGGAAGCGTTGATGTCTTCCGGATAGAGCCGAATGAAGCCGGTGGCAATCAGCGCCTCGGGATTGTTCGGCTCCAGCTCGTCGCCGGCAATTTGCTCGCGGACAAAGCGATCGTACGGCAAATCGGTGTTGAAGGCGCGGATGACATAATCGCGGTAACGATGGGCATCGGGGCGCAGGCTGTCTTTTTTGAAGCCCTCGGTCTCGCTGTAGCGAACCACATCGAGCCAATGCTGTGCCCAGCGTTCGCCATAGCGCGGCGATGCCAACAAGCGATCGACCACTTTGGCATAGGCATCGGGGGAGGAATCAGCCAAAAAAGCAGCTTGTTCTTCCGATGTCGGCGGCAGGCCGGTTAAATCGAAAGTGACCCGCCGCAAGAGGGTGAGCTTATCGGCCGGCGCGTTGGGCTGAATGCCGGCCGCTTCCAATTTCTGTCCGATGAAGCCATCGACCGGATTGCGCACCCAATTGCCAAGCTTCGTCAGCTTCGGCACGTCGGGTCGCGAAAGCGGTCGGAACGGCCAGTCGCCGGTTTTGAACTCTCCGGTTTTTGCCGACTTACTATTGCGATCGGCCGATGGCTTGGAAATCAAAAGCGATTTGATTCCCTCGGCGGCAGGCGCTGCCCCGGTTGGCTTCGCGGTTGCCGCCGGGCTAATGCGCGCAGAGGGTGCACTAACATGGTCTTCCGCGATGGCGCAAAACGGCCATCCGGCAAGTGACCACGTTATGAGGATGAACAATACTCTAACAATTTGGCCCGCAAATCCGTTGCGTTGCCGGGCCGCACATTTGGCGACCAGCCCCTGGTTGGGCGTCATGTGTGTGGACCGCTAGCGCGGTGGCGTTTAGGGTGAGTGTGTGGAACAGAAAACGGCAGGTGTGTTGTGGTAGGTTTATATTAGTGTTTATCGGCAGATGTTGGCAATCAAGGTTTTCTTCGTGTTTGGGGCGGATTTTCTGGCCAATTGCGGCGGAAAAACTGCTTTTGTATGCTGAAGGGTGGTAAAGGGTTAGGTTTGAAGGGGCAGGGCCGTTCCTACCCGGGGGGCTGTTTGGACATTGCCTCCGCCAATAAAGCCCACAAAATTCTGTTTACTGGGTCGTTATTGCCGGGGGTTACTTTCCTGACAGCACCGCCAGCATTGTCGCGACAGGTTAAATCGAATACGCAAATTTGAATACACAAAGGACCATCCCATGACTTCCTACGCACACCCCGAGGTTTTGGTTTCCACCGCCTGGGTGGCCGAGCATTTGAACGACAGCAGCGTCCGGATTGTTGAATCCGACGAAGACGTATTGCTATATACCCAGGGACATATTCCTGGGGCGGTCAAAATCGACTGGCATACCGATTTGCAAGACGCCATTGTGCGCGATTACATTGGCACACAGCGCTTCGCCGAATTGTGCCAATCCAAGGGCATCGACAACGACACCACCGTTGTGTTTTACGGCGACAAAAACAACTGGTGGGCCTGCTATGCGTTCTGGGTGTTCAAGTTGTACGGCCACGAAAAGTGCTTGATTATGGACGGCGGCCGCAAACGCTGGGAGTTGGATAATCGCCCTTACACGCGCGATCAGGAACCGAGTTACCCGGCCACGCACTATGTGGCCAAGGAGCCCGATTTGTCGATCCGCGCTTTCCGCGAAGAAACGCAAAAACACAGCCGGGCCGGCAAGCCGCTGGTCGATGTCCGCTCCGCCGGCGAATATACCGGCGAGCTGCTGGCCATGCCCGACTATCCACAGGAAGGCGCTTTGCGTGGCGGGCACATTCCTGGCGCACTCAGCATTCCGTGGTCGAAGGCAGTGCAGGAGGACGGCACGTTCAAGCCCGCTAAGGAATTGGAAAAACTGTATTGCAAAGAAAACGGCCTGAGCCGCCGCGGCCGAACCATTGCTTACTGCCGGATTGGCGAACGGAGCAGCCATACATGGTTCGTGCTGAAATATCTGCTCGGCTTTGGCAACGTGAAAAATTACGACGGCTCCTGGACCGAATGGGGCAACATGGTGGGCGTGCCGATTGCCAAGGGAACTGAGCCGGGTGGGGTAGCACCGGTGGCAAATGCAGAGCCGGCTTCTGTGAGCGGGTGAGTGGGTGATGGGGTGAGCAGGTGATGAGGTGTGAGCGGGACAGGCTTTCGACGATGGATCAAGGTGAACGGGTGAAGCTGGATGACATTGTCGCGGAGTTTGCTGATTTGGAGCCGCGCGAACGGCTGGAGCTGCTGCTGGAATTTGCGGAAAATCTGCCGCCGCTGCCGACTAAATATGAAGCCGAGCGCAACGAGGGGCTACACCGAATTGCCGAGTGCCAAACGCCCACGTTCATTTGGGTCGAACTAATTGAGGGCCGCGTGCAAGTTCATGCCTACGTGGCTCCCGAAGCACCCACGGTGAAGGGCTTTGTCGGAATTCTTGTCGATGCCTTTAGCGGCTCAACTCCCGAAGCGGTGTTGTCTACCCCGGAAGATTTGCTCAAGCGCCTGGGCCTGTTGGAATCGCTAGGCATGGTCCGCATGCGTGGTCTTGCGGCGGTGCAACATTACATTCGCCAGCAAGTGGCCAAAGCGGCGGCGAATTCGTGAAGGAGCTTTGCATTTAGTTCTGCGCTGCGTCCGCTTTCACGTATAGAGACTTTGGCGCTTCGTTGTAATATCGAAATAGCGCGGGGCAAATCCAGCCTTCCATTGGTGGATTATCAATCCAGTACCAATTGCCAGTTGATTCACCGCAGCCAAGTTAGCTTGTACTGATGGCCCGGAAACGGCTGCGCTGAAAACGTCAATCGAAAACCATTCTTGGCATCGGGAATGTCTTTCACAAGTACATTTATCATTCCTGGCGTCCCTCCAACAAACGGTTCATGCTTAAGGCCCGTAGCCGAATCGTCGAAAACCTAAGTGCCGTTGTACCAGTAGGGTGCGATTACAAAGATTGAATTGCTCGCTGGACCGGCAGTGTGTGGAAGCCTAAGTAGCCACCATGCAAATGCTGTGATTCCTGTTACGACAAGAATAAGGGCTACCAGCAATCGCCAGCGAGTTTTTGGTGGTGCATCGCTCATGCCGCGCATTATAGCAGAGAGGCGGCCATAACGGATCTATTCAGACGATAACGGGAATACGATGTTGCTTGGCGACGGATCAAGATAATAGATTTGGAAACTTTCCAAACTTTGCATTAGCCTTTGGACGCGTGGCCAATTTTTCCCAAACCGTTCCAGGCCCTGTTGATTTTCATACTCAATTGTTTGTTCTGAAAAATCGGGCGGGCGATCAATCCTGACTTTGGCAAAGTCAATAATGTAAGGGGGATGTTGCATCAAATCCATTTCGATAACAAGCAACGTGTCGTCGTAACGGATCATTCTTGGAATCCAGAACCCATCAATTTTTTCTGTTACCCCGAACTCGGCTAACCGGAGATAGGCATCCCGTTCGTTAAAATAGCCGTTTTCTTTGGCAAAAATCTTGATCGCCGTGTCATTACTCGTTGCCCAAACTGCCCCGTCCGTTCCATCGCCAAGAAATTCTTTGAGCTTTACGTCAGGACCGATTAAGTTAAGATACTGGCGTACTCGTTCTATCAAATCCTTGCCAGTTATCATGGGAATTTACCACAAAGACGGTTACTCCGCCGAAGTTGAAGGATTCTTTGTCGTCACAAAAGAACTGCGATTTCGCCTTGCGAAATCGAATGGTTGCACTTTTGTTTTGGCGGAGTCTTGTGAATTGCCTCCGGGAACGGAAGGTGATTTGTTGGTAATTGTGGACGGCAAAAAAGATTCACGTCGCGTTGTGCTGCGGAAAGGAGTTTCGATTGGTCAAACGACAGTAGAATACGAAGTGGTTGCCCCTTTCTAAATCAATCCGCAGAGTTTAATAGAGTTCTAAGTCATCTTCCGCACTAACCAGTCGCCCAGGCGCGGGAAGAGTTGAATGACGGCGATGAACAGGCGCGCAAGCGGTGGGTAAATTAGCTCCGGCTGGCGGCGGCGGCAGGCGTTGAGAATGGCCTGCGAGAGTTTTTCCGGCCGGACCGGCGAAATGCGCACTCCGGCGCCCGGCTTGGCGGCCCGGGCTGGCAGGCCTTCCATTTGATTGCCATAGCGGTCGCCAGCATTGTCCCGGACAATGGGCCCCGGCGAAACCAACAAAACGTGCACGCCTTGCGGTTGCAGTTCTAACCGCAATTGTTGGGTGTAAGCGGCCAAGGCAAACTTCGTTGCGGCATAGGCGCCCACGTACCGACTCGCCGTTTTCCCTGAAAGGGAGCCAATATTCACCACTTGCCCCTGGCTGCGGATTAAGTGCGGCAGGGCCGCCCGAGTGCAGCGGACCACACTCAGAAAATTGATCTCCATTAAATTGGCGAAATCTTCCGGCGTGGTCTCCATCAAAGTTCCCCGCGTGGAGCGGCCCACATTGTTCACCAACACGTCGAGCCGGCCGAAATGCTGGACGGTTCGCTCCACAAGTTTTTCGACCTGATCTTGCTGGGTAACATCGGCGGGAATGGCCAGCACTTGGGCGCCTGTCGATCGCAGCTCCCCGGCCACTGCTTCCAAGGCATCGGCGGTGCGGGCCGAGACGACCACTTGCGCTCCCTGGCGGGCGAAAGCCTCGGCCAATGCTCGGCCCAACCCACTGGAGCCGCCGGTAATCAGGACGACTTTGCCGGACCAGTAACCGGCCGTGGTCCGCGTTTTGGAAGCCGGCGCTGCCAACGGCAAGGGAGGGCCCGGGGCCGCAATGGCGGACATGCTCAGTGCGGCAGCCGAGTTCGATGATGTGCCGCCGAGGGACATAGCTGCTGGATCACTTCAACCGCGTGCGAAAAAAATTTGGCGGGCCGTGGAGGCCGCCGCCCATCCAATTTTAGTCTAACCCTGGCCACACCTTTTAGCCAGCACATTCGCCGGCATTGTGCTTGCCCGATCTGAGCAAAGTCCGTAGTATGCGACACAAGTGGCTGGAAGCACTGAAAATCCAAAAACTCAAAAGTTCAAACCACCCATCGCATTCAGCTCGAGCTGTCGGATCGTGCATAAACTCACCGAGCAATTTCAGAGCATCATCAATCTCGCCGCCCAATTGGCGGACGTGGTGACTGCCGATGCGCTGTTGATTTTGCTCGAAGGGCCCATTGCCTGGCAGGAGCTGCGCGAAGTGACTACCGGACAGCGCGTCGTGTTGGCGGCCGACTACATGCAGGAATTGGACGGGGCCGCCGAGGCAGGGTTTCCGCTGGTCGTGCTGAACATGGCCGAAAGCCCCGTGCACGAAAAGCTAACGCAAGCCCTGTTGGAGAGCGTGGCCGACGACATTCTGGCCGCCGGGGCGAAAGTAATCGCCATTTACAGCGGCTTTGAAGCCGAAACCATCGACTCCATCAGCGTGATTCATCTGGACGAGCACTTGGGCCGGCTCACTTCGCACGATTTACGACAATTGGAATCGAAGGTCCCGCTGGATACGCTCAAAACTGTGGTTGAGTTGGCCGTGGAAATTGGCCGCGAGGGGCGCGAAGGCAAGCCGGTGGGCACGCTGTTTGTTGTCGGCGATACGCGCAAAGTGCTGGCCAGCAGCCACGCACTGGTGTTCGATCCGGTCAAGGGCTACAGCCGCAAGGAGCGGAGCTTGTTCGACCAGAAAACGCGCGAGGGGATTAAAGAAATTGCCCAAATGGATGGCGCGTTTGTGGTAGCGCTGGACGGAACCGTGGAAGCCGCTTCGCGCTACATTGACGCTTCGGCCGAAAGCATCACGCTTTCCAAAGGCTTGGGCGCCCGGCACTGGGCGGGCGCGGCCATCACCAAGAAAACCAAATCGGTGGCGGTGGTGGTCAGCGAATCGAACGGCACGGTCCGCATTTTTTCCGATGGCGAAGTCTTCTTGCGGATCGAGCCATTCCGCCGCGCCATGAAGTGGAAAGATTTTGAATACGAACCACCGGCGCTCGATTGAGGAGTGGGGTCTTGTGTCTGGTAGTCTGGTAGTCTGGTCACTGGTGGCCTTGTGGAACCAGACTACCAGACACAAGTCACCAGCCACTACTCCACTAGCCACCCGTCCCTAGCCCCTAACTATCCCACGCCCAAGCCGAAGCCATCGCCGGCAGCCAATGTCAGTTGCAGCCCAGGCAATCCTTCGCGCCACAGTTGTTGTTGCTTTGGCGTGAGGCCGAGCGTTGAGCCATAGAAGGTTTGCACTACGCCCGTGCCAATCGCAGTGCCAAGGCTTTCCGTCGGAGAGCCGACATCCAAATCGATGTATCCGTCGCCGTTGTAATCGCCGGCGGCCAACGTCGCGCCGAAGTTATCTCCCTTCTTCGCAGCATCGCCGAAGCCGGCAGTGCCCTGGCTGATGAACGTGACGCCCGTCAGCACCAAGCCTTTGGTCGAGCCGCTCACAACCGCCACCAGCCCGGCATCTTGTACGCTGCCCACCTCGGCCAAGGGCGCGCCGATGGCCAAATCGTCGCCGGGCTGGCCGTTAAAATTGCCGGCCGCCAGAGCAAAGCCGAACTCATCGCCGTTGGCCGAGGTCGATCCCAACGCCTTGCGCGTAATCAATTGATTGCCTTTGGAGATGAGCCCCGATCCGTCGGTGGCGCCATAAATGATATTCACCGAACCCGCTTTGACGACGCCCACAATTTCGCCCGGCGCGCCAACGGCCAAATCGGTAACGCCGTCGTTGTTGAAATCGCCTGTCGTCAACGACCAACCAAACAACGCGCCGGCCCCGGGGTTCCCCTGGACGAAGGTTCCAACGGTATTGACCACAGGGAATTGCGTCCAAAGTTGATTGCCGGCGGAACTCAGGCCCGACGACGTGCCGTAAATGACATTGACTGCGCCGGCTTGTTGCGCAGAGCCTTTCACGTAGTTCGGCGTGCCGACGGCCAAGTCGGCAATGCCGTCCTCGTTGAAATCTCCGGCGGTCAGTGCTTTTCCAAACTCGCTGTTGGCCATGGGCGTGCCCAAAATGCCCCCCGTGCCTTGGCTGACAAACTGCGTGCTGCCGTGCGTAAGGCCGGCCGCCGAGCCATATAAAACATAGACGCCGCCGGCGTTTTTCACCGTGCCAACTTTCAAAAAGGGCGCGCTGATCGCCAGATCGACGTACCCGTCGCCGTTGAAGTCGCCTGTCGTGAGTTTGGTTCCAAAAGCGCTGTTCGCCTGAATCAGCGTTCCCGGGATGGCGTTAATTTCGGTCCACAATTGGTTGCCGGCAACCGTCAGGCCCGTGGCCGATCCGTAAATGATATTCACGGCACCGGCGCCGGCCGCGCCTGCCACCGTTCGGCCGGGCGCGCCAATGGCCAAATCGGTGTAGCCGTCGCCATTGAAATCGCCCACGGCAATGGCGGCGCCGTATTGATCATTGCTTTGAGCGCTGCCAGCCATGCCGCTGCGGGCCAAATCCCACAGTTGGTTGCCAGCGGTGGAAAGTCCGCTGGTGCTGGTGCCATACAACACGGTAACCGCGCCAGTGCCTTTGGCGGCGCCAATGGTTCGGCCGGGAGCGCCAATGGCCAGGTCGGCAAAGCCATCGCCGTTGAAGTCACCGGACAGGCCGGTGCTGGAGAGCAACTTTCGCGTTTCGAGCATTTCGAAGCGCAAATGGCGCTGGCCACCGGCTGCTTGTCGAACAAATTTTGCCCGTGACTGGCGGCGGCTTTTCCAGAACTTCAGCATGGCGTGAATCTCCACTCGCGTGGCCGGCGATCGCCACTAAACTCTACCCCCTTAACACAATCGGCGTGCACGCTGCGCGCCCTACAACTCATTAGTCCGTTACTCGGCACACGGGCGACAGCCACTTGACCAGTTCCCTGCCGCGCTTGACGCTGTGCTGCCGCACCACCTACGATCGAACACACGGTGGTGCGTATAATTTGTACGTTTTACGGAAATCCGCAGGATTACAGGCGGCGGGTCCACCGGTTCGATAAAACCGATTCAGCCGTTACACTTTGCCATAATGAAACAGCGCTCGCGCCAAAAACCTCAGCGGCAAATTGAACTGCCCGGCCTGGAAGCCGACGCTCCCGCTACTCTCGAGAAAATCGCTGCTTCGCCTGATAAAGCTGCTGCCACCGCGCAGCCCGATCCGCGTTCGCCGCCGGATTGCGAATTTCCAGGCACGCCATCGACTGCCGAAATGGGAATCGATCGCATCGAAAAGCCGGCCGAGCCAGTGGAAGCCAAAGCCACGCCCCCCGATCTGACGGGCAAAACGGTGTACGTGGTCGATTCGCATTCGCTCATTTTTCAGGTGTTCCACGCGCTGCCGGAAATGACCAGCCCGCGCGGCGAGCCCACCGGAGCGGTGTTCGGGTTTGCCCGCGACATGATGTACTTGCTCGATCAGAAAAAGCCCGACTATTTATTTGCGGCGTTCGATATGTCGGGCCTGACGTTCCGCCACGATCTGTTCACAGGGTACAAGGAACATCGGGCCGAAATGCCCGACACACTGCGGCCGCAAATTGTGAGCATTCGCCGTATGTTGGCCGCGTTGGGAATTCCGATTTTGGAATGCCCCGGTTACGAAGCCGACGATGTTTTGGCGACTTTGGCCCGGCAGGTGGAGCAAGCGGGCGGGCAATGTTTGTTGGTCACCGGCGATAAAGATTGTCGCCAGCTTATTTCCGACCGGGTGGCAGTTTACAACATTCGCAAAGATTCGGTATTTGATGCGGCGGCACTCCAGGCCGAGTGGGGCATTCGGCCCAATCAAGTAGTCGATTTTCAAACGCTGGTGGGAGACTCGGTCGACAACATTCCCGGCGTGCCGCTGGTCGGTCCCAAAGTGGCCGGCGAGTGGCTGGCCAAATTCGAAACGCTGGACAACCTCCTGGCCCGCGCCGACGAGTTGCCCAAAGGCAAGCGGAAAGAAAATTTGCTAGCCAGCCGCGAACAAATTCCGATTACGCGGCGGTTGGTGCGCCTCGATTCGGAAATGAACATTGCTGTGAATTGGCAGCAGGGCCAGGCCGGTCATTACGATCCGGCCGGCGCGGCGGAATTCTTCGCCGAGTTTGGCTTTCATGGGCTGACCAATCAAATGCGGTCCTTGGCCAAGGCCGACGCACCGAAGTTCACGCACCAATACGAAACGATCGGCACACCGAAGCGATTGCAGTGGCTGGTCGAGGAGCTGAGCCGGCAAGGGCAAATATCGCTCGACACGGAAACAACCAGCATTTATCCACGCTGGGCGGAACTCGTCGGTTACTCATTCGCTTGGAAAGAGGGGCAGGCATATTACGTTCCGGTTCGCGCGCCAGCCGGCGAGCCGTGCTTGGATCCGAAATCTACTTTAGAGGCGCTGCGGCCAGTGCTGGAAAACCCGGCGATTGGGAAAGTCGGCCAGAATTTGAAGTACGACATGATTGTGCTTCGCTCCGTCGGCGTCGAGCTGGCCGGGCTGCAATTCGACACCATGCTGGCCAGCTATTTGCTCGATGCCGGCGAGCGAAATCACAATCTCGATGAGCTCGCCGGGCGGTATCTCAACCACGTCACGACGAAAATCGAGGCGCTCATCGGCAGCGGCAAAAATCAAAAGCGGATGGATGAAGTACCGATCGCCGAAATCACGCACTATGCAGCCGAAGATGCCGACGTGGCCTTGCGGCTCATGCCGCTGCTGGCGGCGCGGCTGAAAGAAGCCAATTTGGAGCCGCTGTTTCACGACCTGGAAGTGCCACTCGTGGAAGTGCTCGTGGAACTGGAATTCAACGGCATTAAAGTCGACACCGCGCGCCTGGCGGAATTGAGCGCTCAATACGGGCAGCGCATGGCCTCGCTGGAAACGGAAATTTTCAAGCTGGCCGATCGGGAATTCAACATCGCCAGCCCCAAGCAACTCCAGGAAGTGCTGTTTGTCGAGCAGAAACTGCCGGTGCTCAAAAAAACCAAAACCGGACCCAGCACCGATGCCGAAGTGCTGGAGGAATTGGCCCGGCAACATCCGCTGCCGGCAAAAATTATTCAATATCGCCAATACGCCAAGCTCAAGGGAACGTACGTCGACGCCCTGCCCAGCATGGTGCATCCGCAAACCGGCCGAGTGCACACGTCGTTCAATCAAATTGTGGCGGCGACGGGGCGCTTGAGTTCCAGCGATCCGAATTTGCAGAACATTCCCATCCGCACGGAGGAAGGACGCGAAATCCGTTCGGCATTCCTGCCCGGCCAGCCCGATTGGTTGCTCTTGGCGGCCGATTATTCGCAGATAGAGTTGCGCGTGCTGGCGCATTTTTCCAGCGACGAAACGCTGCTGGCGGCTTTTGAACGTGACGAAGATATTCATGCCCGCGTCGCCAGCCAGGTGCATCATGTGCCGCTGGATCAAGTGACTTCGGAAATGCGGCGTGTGGCCAAGGCGGTAAATTTTGGCGTTATTTACGGGCAAAGCCCGTTCGGCCTGTCGAAGATGCTGGAGATCGAGCAGGAAGAAGCGGCCCGGTTCATTGACGCCTATTTCAACGGTTACCCGGGCGTGGAACTATTTTTGCGCGAGATTCTGGTGCAATGCCGCAAGCAAGGTTATGTGACGACCATTCAAGGGCGGCGCCGCGCCATCCAAGGCGTGCGTGACATCACGCTGACCAAACCCGGCGATCCAGCAGCCCGGCAGCGCACACTGCCGGAACGGACGGCGATTAACACGGTGATTCAAGGGAGTGCGGCCGACTTGATGAAGCTGGCCATGCTGAACATTCACCGCCGGCTAAAATCTTCTCACCCTCTCCCTGTGGGAGAGGGGCAGGTCTCCGCAGGCGACTCGTCGAGGCGAGATGTGGAAGCCGCGCGTCAACCCTCTCCCCTTGTGGGAGAGGGTAGGGTGAGGGGTTCGCTGCGCAGCAAAATGCTGCTGCAAATTCATGACGAACTCATCTTTGAAGTGCCGCCTGACGAAACGGACGAAATGCAGCAACTGGTGCGCGAAGAGATGTCGGGCGTGATGTCCTTGGAGGTGCCGCTGAAAGTCGATTTGAAAACCGGCCGCAACTGGGGCGTGTGTTGAATGCAACGAAGCATGATCCCCACAGTAGGGTGATTTGGCACGGATTCGTTTGATTGCACATGCCTGATAACCGGCGCAATCCAAACCGGAAATGACGACCGCGCGGCATCAATTATTCATATTGCCTGCTGGCAATCACGTGATGCGCCAACTATGCTGAGGTTAATCGGAATTCAAGGCCTTTCCAGTTACCCGCCGGGCTAGCTTCCCGAACCGCGTGAAGCACGTAACAATCGCGCCATCGGGCGTGAAGTCAGGCCTCAACGAACAGAATCCAGAGGGCCAGCCGCTCAACGCAGCCGCCGCTGCGATTGTCGGCGTTTCGTGTCAGAGCATAGTGGAATGTCGTTCACACGCTTGCCAATTTCAGGCCGCGCACGTCAGGCTGCCGTTCCGCTGTTTGCGGTGCTCACGTTGGCGATCGGGTGCGTTTTTGGCTTGTTTTCTTATCGTTTCCACTGGTTCCCCTATAACTGGGCGCACGAACTGCATTTGATGTTGGACCAGTATGATGGGCCGGTGCTAAATCAAGATGTTTCCACAGAAATTAGCATTCGTAGACCGCAAGACGCGGCCATCCTACGACAGCATCTATGCCAGCTGCTTTGGAATTCAAACGAACTTCCGAAAATTATGCCGATTCAGGTGAGTCCGGCGACCGACAGCCGGTGCGAAGCATTTAGGGAATGGGTCGACCATACCGACGACGTCTTGTTCGAAATGGAATACGGACTGAATTCGCATGTATACCACTTTGTTCCCAAACAACCCAACGGCGCATTGGTGTTGGTGCACGCTGGGCATGAGGTTGATTTTTTCAGTCTGCAATCGCAAATCGGCGAGCTGTTGCAACGAGGATATAGCGTGGCAGCTTTTTGCATGCCGCTGATGGGACTGAACAATCGACCCGTTGTCGATTTGCCGCATGTCGGCCGCATGCAATTGACCAGGCACGATGAAATGAAATTGTTGCAACCGAAAAACGGCCACGCGACGAAGTATTTTGTGGAACCGGTCATCGGCTTTTTGAATTACGCCGAAGCCTTCCATTACCGCCAAATTTCGATGCTGGGACTCTCAGGCGGAGGCTGGACCACGGTGTTGGCGGCAGCGATTGAACCGCGAATTCAAATCAGTTTTCCGGTATCGGGGGCTTATCCGATTTTTCTGCGCGTCACGAAAAGCGATTGGGGTGATTGGGAACAGACCAGCGGCAAGTTATACCGCACGGCAAACTATTTGGAATTGTTTGTGCTCGGCGGTTATGGGCGTGGCCGTCAGCAGTGTCAAGTGGTCAACCGTTATGATTCTGACTGCTTCGCCGGCGATGGTTGGCGAGCCTATGCGGACGTCGTCCGCAACCGAACCGCGGAGCTGGGCACGGGGAAGTGGGACATTTTCGTCGACGAGACACATTACGCTCACATTATTTCCGACGCCGCGATGAAGAAATTCTTAGACACGCTCGAGCCGCCCGCGACTCTCACTAAAAACGAATCCTGCCGACAGAAGTAACCGCACCGCAAGTAAGGTGATCTGGGCCGGTTCGCCAGGTTTTGGCGGCAGTGCAAGGCGGCATGGCAGAAAGCTGTTCTGGCCGCTCTCGTCAGTTGGCGATTCTGGTAAGATCGAGTGGACGCCAAATCCCCGGCGCGGACATGCTATTTTGATCCGTGTGGTTTTGAACCACGCATTCCTTTCGTAGCAGCCAGCCATTTTGTTCTGGAACCGTGACATGAAAATTCTCGGTCTTCTCGGCGGCGTGGCCAGCGGCAAAAGCACCGTGGCCGATTTGTTTCGGCAACGCGGCGCCGCCGTGCTCGATGCCGATCGGGCAGGGCACGAAGTGCTGCGGCAGCCGGCAGTGCGGGCGGCCATCGGCGGGCGGTGGGGGGCCGAAGTGATTGGGCCGGATGGCGAGGTCGATCGCAAGGCGCTAGCTCGAATTGTTTTCGCGCCGCCGCCGGCCGGTCCGCTGGAATTGGCGGAGCTGGAGCGGCTCACGCATCCGGAAATCCGCCGGCGGTTGAAAGCCGAGGCCCTGCAGCTGGCAAAGCAGGGCTTGCCGCTGGTTATTCTCGATGCGCCGGTCATGCTGAAGGCCCAGTGGAATACCCTGTGCGATGCCCTGGCATTTGTCGATTGCCCCCGAGAGCAGCGGCTGGCCCGAGCGCTGAAACGGGGCTGGAGTGCCGAGGAATTCGAGCGCCGCGAGGC
>DASRSD010000042.1 GCA_035656635.1 Pirellulales bacterium | reverse complement strand
TCACCCGTATCACAGGCGGCAAGTACGTCTCGACGAAACTCCCTCGAATACGGTGCCACAGCAACCTCCTTGTTCAAGTTGCTGCGTAGCTTAACTAATTTGCCGGCATGGCGCTAGAGCTAGATGAAGAGCGCTCTAATTGGCGAGCACCGCATCACATTCGCTCCACGACCTCGATCCCCAGCAATTCTAACCCTTGCCGTAGGACTTTGGCCGTCAGATTACACAATGCAAGCCGGCCGTGCAGGAGTTCCGGCGTTTCCGCCTTCAATACAGGACAGTTTTCGTAAAACGTGCTAAAGCGGTTTGCCAGTTCAAACAAATAGCTGGTCAATTGATTGGGTCGATAATCGGCCAGCACCAGATCCATCGCCTCAGAAAACTGCAGCGCGGCAAGCGCCAATGCGCGCTCCGCCGGGTGGGAAAGAATGATTTTTTGAGTGACATGCTGTTGGGAAGTAGTGCTTTCGCCTAATTGCTTTTGCCCTTTGATAAATATCCCGCGAACACGGGCGTGGGCATACTGCATGTAGGTGGCCGTGTTGCCGTTCATCGCCAGCATTTTGTCGTAATCGAATACATAATCGCTGGTGCGGTTCTGCGACAAGTCGGCGTACTTGAGCGCACCGATGCCGACGGCTTCGGCAATTTTTTGCCGCTCATCGGTCGAAAGCTCGGGACCATTTGGCTTGGCATCATCATTTGCACTCACAATGGCGAGTGCCCGGCTGACACCTTCGTCCAATAGAATTTCGAGCCCTACGGTATCTCCCGAGCGAGTTTTGAACGGTTTGCCGTCTTTTCCCAGCACGGTACCGAAGTTGACATGCTTGAATTCGACGTTCGCCCATTCAGGGTGCCACAATCGCGCTGTGGCAAACAACTGCTCAAAGTGCAAGCTCTGCCGATGATCGACCACGTATAACACGGCATCGGGATGCCATGTTTCCATGCGATATTGGATGGTCGCTAAATCCGTTGTGGCGTATAGGAATGCGCCGTCTTGCTTGCGGATGAGAAACGGCGTTTCATAGCCATTCAAAAACACGCCGATGGCGCCATCACTTTCCCGTCCGATCTCTTTCTTCTGTAGATCATCAACGACTGCGCTGAGCCAGTCGTGATAAAAACTTTCACCCAGTTGATCGTCAAATTTCACACCGAGGCGTTTGTAAATTCGATCGATGTCTTTGTCCGATTGTGTTCGAATTTCTTTCCACAACTGCAAATTCTCCGCATCACCTGCGTGCAGTTTCACGGTTTCATTTAGCACCGCTTCTCGAATTTTTGGATTTTCCTCGCCCAGTCGATTCACCCATGCGTAGAGTGCGCCAAACTCGCCAAGCTTTTCAACGGCACCGCTGGATTGTACTTGCGCTCGGATTTCGGGGCTTTTATAGCCGTAAATAATCATCCCGAACTGTGTGCCCCAATCGCCCAGGTGATTGTCACTAATGACCTCGTGGCCCACAAATTTAAGCGTCCGGTACAGGCAATTGCCGATGACCGTGCTGCGGATATGCCCCACGTGCATCGGTTTGGCGACGTTGGGCGCACTGTAATCGACAACGTAAGTGCGCGGTTTGGCCACTGTCGGTACACCAACGCGCGGATCGGCCAAAGCGGTGGACGCTTGTTGGGCCAACCAATCGTTTTTCAGTCGTAGATTGATAAAGCCAGGGCCGGCAATTTCCGGCGGCTCGCACAAATCGTCAATCTCCAGCTTGGCGACAATTGCTGTTGCGATTTGACGCGGCGGCTTGCCCAATCGCTTACCCAGCGGCATGGCGCAGTTCGCCTGATAGTCACCAAACTTCGGGTCTTGGCTGGCCCGAACTTGTAAAAGCAGTTCGGCCGGATTATCCACCATGCCGCTCAAGGCGGTGGCAAAACGGCTTTGAAGTTCGTGGAGAATGTTCACGGTGTCAATAAAGACGAAGATCGAAAGGCATAAATACAGGATTGTAGGAGCCAATCCAAGCGGCACAAGTCACGCAGCTGAGCGGAAAGGCTGAGATTCAATGACAGACGAAGCCAGGAGTGGTTCAATCAGCGCCCAAGTGCGGGTAGTAGCGCCTTGCTGTGCTTTTACCAATTCCGCAGCATTACGCCCCAAATCATTGGCATAAGCAAAATCGCTCAGGCAGCGGCGGACGAAGTCGGTAAGCTGTTCGCCACTATGAACCCGCACCGCGGCATCGTGGGCCAATAACTGAGAAACCACATCGCGGAAGTTGTTGGTATTTGGGCCGAAGCAGGTAGCCACGCCATAAGCGGCGGGCTCAATCATGTTTTGTCCGCCACGATTGGAATGCAAACTGCCGCCGACAAAGCCGATGGAGGCTGTTCCCCACCAGGCGCCAAGTTCGCCGACGGTATCGACAAGGAGAATCCGGATTGAATGGGGAATAGGGACTTGGGATTGGGGAATGGTTGGTTTTAAAGCGGATCTGCGTGTCCACGAAACTCCGCTGCACTCCAACAGCGCGGCAACTTCGTCAAAGCGATGTGGATGACGGGGGACCATGACCAAGTGCAATTTCGGGAATTCGGCTGCTAACGATTGAAAGGCCGCCAGCGCCAATTGTTCTTCCGGCGACTGGGTGCTTCCGGCCAAGAAAATTACGTCATCGTCAGAAAAACCAACCAGCTTGCGCAGAGCTTGCGTGCAGGAATTCTGACAATCCATTTGGGCGCCGTCAAATTTGAGCGAGCCGGTAGTATTTACGCGCTTGGGATCTACTCCCAACGCCAGAAAACGTTGGGCATATTCTTCATTCTGCACGGCAATGAGATCAAGGGAATTTAACACCGGCGCGAGCCAGCGGCGAATCCTGCGATAACCATGAAAGCTCTTTTCGCTTAGCCGGCCGTTCATAATGGCCACTCGCGCGCCGTGTTTATGGGCTGCGCGTACCAAGTTGGGCCACAGTTCTAATTCTGCAAGCAGCAAAAGTGCAGGCCGAATACGAACCATGGCACGATGGACTGCCCAAGTAAAATCCAACGGACAGTAGAAGACGGTGTGTGAGCTGTATTTTGTCTTGGCTAAATCAAAGCCAGTTTTGGTTGTCGTGGAGATTATGCACTCCAGGTCGGGCCGCCGTTGGGCGATTTCATTCAATAATACGCCCAGCAAATTTACTTCGCCCACGCTCACAGCGTGCAACCAAATGCATGGACAACTTGAATTTCGCACGGGCACAGCGCCCAAAAATTTCGCGGCGAATCCTTCCCGATATTTGCCGCGGAAAATGCTTTGGTAAATCAACCACGGCGCAGCCACAAGCAGCGTGAGCAAATACGCGAAGTTTAAGAAGAAGGCCATCATGGGAATCCATTCCCGAAAGGATCAACAATTCCTTTTTATCCTGACAATTTTGACTTCGCTTTATTATGTCTGGCGTGTTCGCATGCAGCAGTTTTTAAATTTTTTCCCGCTGCCGCAGGGGCAGGGATCATTGCGGCCCACCTTTTCGCTGCGGTTGCGGATGGGCTCAATTTTTTTATCCCCCTGCATATTGTCGATGGCCGATTGCTGTTGCTGCCCAATTGCAGTGGTCGGCGGCGCTTCCTCGTGTACGGCAGCGGTTTCTTTCCATGTGGAGCCAACAAAGCCCTCATCCAACTGTTCCATGCGGAAAATCAAATCGGTAACGCGGTCGCCGATATTCGTCCACATTGTCTCGAAGATTTGCATGCCTTCGCGCTTATACTCGACTTTGGGGTCAATCTGAGCATAGCCGCGCAATGACACGCTGGAGCGCAGGTGGTCCATCGCCAACAGGTGATCTTTCCAAGCCGCGTCCAGAATTTGCAGCACAAGATTTCGTTCCAGGCGGCGCATTTCAGGCCGGAAATGGTCGTCCACCACCAGTGCAGCCTGAGTTTGCAACTGTGCTTGATCCAGTTGGCCGATTTGCTCGTCGGGAAACTGGGAATCATAAGTTTTGAGCTTTTCCAACAGCACTTGTACGGGTTTGGTTTCGCGCCAGCCTGCTCCATGAATGGTGCGAACCGTTAATGCGGTGCCGTTTTGTTCGGCATGACCATTTGAAGAAATGTCAAAAATGTCGTTGATCGGGCGCTGAATTTCTGCCTGTTTCTCCAGGGCGGCACGCAAGTTGGCGCGGCTGTGCTCCACTAAAACAGACCGAATTTCGTCCTGCTGCTTGTTTTTCAGACCGTCGAACGTTAAATCAACCTGGAAACGATCACGGGCCCATCCCACCAATTGATCGCGGTCATAGCGCTTTTGGCCGGACGCATCGCGGGTGGTGAAATGCAGCAAGCCCGCCATCACGGGGAATTCGGCTTCCTTGGTCTCGTAAGCCTCGCGGGCCTTTTGGCGCGCCAAGTCGACAAATGCACTCGGCTCCAGTTCGCGGACATCATCAGGGTTGATCATGATGCCAAACTTATAATGAGCCCAACCGCAGGCAGTCTTCACGCCAAGATCGGGCTCCAGGAAGCGGGCGCCCTCGCTCAAATCGATTTGCCTCACCGCTTCGCGGGCTTGCTCAAGCAAGAATCCGGATACGGCGTCACGACCTATTTTTTTCAGATCCCGGTCGCGAAAATTCGTTTTCCAGCGTGAGTTGGAAAATTTGGCCAGCGCTTCCCAATTCCAATCTTCTTCGTTAGTTTGCGGAAGATTTTCCTCGACCGCGTCAAATGCTTGCGATTCAGCAATGCGCTCGGCTTCGTCTTTTGCTTGTTGCTGAGCAGTTTGGTAATCGAGATTGCGGAATTCGCGCGGCTCCAATTCCACAGAAAGTAGATTGCCGGCCCATTTGGCGAATGTTTCCGCGCCGTAATCTTTGTCGAGGAAGACATTTAGATTGTACTCGATCTGGCGGTCGATCATCTCCAAAATCAGTTGCTTGCAATTGTTGCCGTCGAGAATCCGCTGTCGGTAGGAATAGACTCGCTTGCGTTGCTCGTCCATGACTTCGTCATATTCCAATAGGTTTTTGCGGATATCGAAGTTGCGCTCCTCGACTTTCTTCTGCGCGCCTTCAATGCGGCGGGAAACCATGCGGCTTTCGATGGCTTCGCCCTCTTTCATGCCCAGCCGTGTCAGCACGCTCTTAACCCATTCGCCAGCAAAAATGCGCATCAGATCGTCTTCCAGCGACAGGTAGAACCGGCCCGAACCGGGATCGCCCTGGCGGCCGGAACGGCCCCGGAGCTGATTGTCGATGCGGCGTGCTTCATGCCGTTCCGTGCCGACTATGTGCAGGCCACCCAAAGCTTTCACTTCGGCCGCTTCGGCCTTGGTTTGTTCGTGCTCTTCAATTTTCTTTATCAGGGCGTCCCATTCATCGCGGGGGACTTCCAGGCGCGTGGGATATTTATCTTGGAGCTTAGCCCAGGCCATAGCGTCGGAATTGCCGCCCAAGATAATGTCGGTGCCGCGGCCGGCCATGTTGGTGGCAATCGTCACGGCCCCTTTGCGGCCTGCTTGGGCGACAATTTCCGCCTCGCGCTTGTGCTGTTTTGCGTTGAGCACCTCATGCGGAATGCCGCGCCGTTCCAAAAGCGCGGAGAGCCGTTCGCTTTTTTCGATCGATACGGTACCAACCAAAATGGGTCGGCCGCGCTTTTGCAGAATTTCGATCTTCGAGCGCGCGATGGTGCGGAGTTCGCGGTTATCTTTATCGTCGAAAGTGATTTCTTGATCGTTTTCAGCTTTGATGGTGCCCACCAGCCAATTGCCATCTGCGAGTTCGACGGTATCCCATTTGTGGATCCGTTCGATTTCAATGGCCACCTGATTGAATTTATCTTTTTCTGTCAGATAGATGACGTCGGGATGATTAATCCGCTGCATCGGCCGATTGGGCGGAATGGAGATCACATCCAGCTTGTAAATTTTCCAGAATTCATTCGCCTCAGTCATGGCTGTGCCGGTCATGCCGCAGATTTTTTTGTACAGCTTAAAGAAATTCTGCAGTGTGATTGTGGCCAGCGTTTGCGTTTCTTCTTTCACGCGCACGCCTTCTTTGGCTTCCACGGCCTGATGCAGGCCATCGCTCCACTGGCGGCCGGGCATTTTGCGGCCGGTGAATTCGTCGACGATGATAATCTCGCCCTCTTCGATAACATAATTCACGTCGCGCTTGTACAAATGATGGCCCTTCAGTGCGTTATCAATTAAGTGCGGCCACTCCATGTTGCCCGCCGTGTAAAAACTTTCCACGCCCGCCAACCGTTCCGCCGCTCGAACTCCCTCGTCGGTCAGCACCACCGTGTGCTCTTTTTCCTTGACTTCGAAGTGTGTGTCTTTGACCAGTTGCCGCGAGATTTTATCGGCTTTACTGTATTTACTAACATCATCATGCGCGGGACCGGAGATAATAAGTGGCGTGCGGGCTTCGTCGACGAGGATGTTGTCGACCTCATCGATGATGGCAAAATGGAGCGGTCCCTGCACTTGCTGGACATGCTTGGGAAAGTGGTAATCATCGCGCGCCGCCGGCCGCATGTTGTCGCGCAAGTAATCGAAGCCGAATTCGTTGTTGGTGCCGTAGGTGATGTCGCAAGCGTAGGCTTTTTGTCGTTCCGCGGCATCCATGCCAGATTGAATGGCGCCCACTGTCAGGCCTAAGTTCAAATAAACGGGCGCCATCCATTCCATGTCGCGGCGGGCCAGGTAATCATTCACGGTCACAACGTGCACGCCTTTGCCTTCCAAGGCGTTGAGGTATGCCGGCAACGTGGCCACCAGCGTTTTTCCTTCGCCGGTAATCATTTCGGCAATCGATCCGCTGTGCAACACCATGCCGCCGATCAATTGCACATCGTAATGCCGCATTCCCAGAAAGCGGCGTCCCGCCTCGCGGCAAACCGCGAACGCTTCGGTCAGCAATTCATCCAGGGTTTCGCCCTGAATTAAGCGCTGGCGAAACAGCGTGGTTTGCTGCTTCAGTTCCGTGTCGCTCATGGACTGGTATTTGGACTCCAGCGCAGTGATCGCGTCAATCCGCGGCTGTATTTTTTTGATATAACGGGCATTGGACGAGCCAAACAACGAAGTAATGCCACGTTCCAACCCCCGACTTAGCGCGGTGAAGAAATTTCCGATGACTTCCCAAATCTGTTCCAGGACTTCCATCATCAAGCCATTTTCGAGGTGATCAGGACAGCAAACGCGGGACAGGGTGCCATTTTGGCAGAATCCCCGGGTTTGGTATAGTAATGCAAGAGCCGCGCCAGCTATCCGATAATAGACGTAAGATTTGCCGACAAAGAAGTTTATAGCGACTTGGCAGAGCGGGTCAAGAACGATTGGAGATGAAGAGAATGTCGTAAGTCATTGTCTCATAATACTGTAACTGTTCGATTTCGGCTTTTAACTTCTATTTGATTTTCGCACTCGTTGTTCCGCATGGCCCTGCAACTGCAAACCATCGATATCCGCGGGCGGTTGATCTTCCTGGGGACCGGAACATCGGTTGGGGTGCCCTGCGTGGGTTGCGGCTGTTCGACCTGCACCAGCGGCAACGCCAAGAATCAACGAACCCGCTGCTCGTTATTGTTGGGTTTGCCCGAGGGGAATTTACTAATCGACACCACGCCCGATCTGCGCAGCCAACTGTTGCGCGAAAAAGTTGGCATCGTGCATGCCGTGTTGTATACGCACGAACATGCTGACCACGTGTTTGGCTTGGACGATGTGCGGTTATTTCCACACTATCTGGGGCACGCGCTGCCGGTGTACTGCGAAGATTTTGTTGAGGCGCGAATTCGCAAATCGTTTGATTACGCCTTCACGGAAGATAACCACGGCTGTGGAGGCGGCGTTCCGCAATTAGACATCCGACGAATTAACCTGAAACCGTTTACGTTGTTGGGGCAACCAATCATCCCCATCCGATTGTGGCACGGCAAGTTTCAAGTCTTGGGCTTCCGAATCGGCAACATCGCTTACTGCACCGATACCAACGGCATCCCGCCCGAAAGCCTTGCTCAACTGGCTGGTCTGGACGTGCTGATTTTGGACGCTTTGCGCCAACGGCCCCACGTTTCGCATTACAGTTTGGATCAGGCCATCGCGGTGGCGAAACAATTGCGCCCCCAGCGCACATTCTTCACGCACATGTGCCACGATTTGGAACACGAAGCCACGAACGCCGCACTGCCCGCCGGCATGGAACTGGCGTACGACGGCTTACAGCTTCAACTCAGTTAGCATGCTCAGTTCACAACGGCAATCGCCGCAGCCTCAGCGCGTTGCCAATGACCGATACGCTACTGAAGCTCATCGCAGCGGCGGCAACCATCGGATTCAACAACGCGGCATGGCCAAATAGTGGGTACAACACCCCTGCAGCGATCGGCACTCCCAGCGTGTTATAAATAAAGGCGAAGAATAAATTCTGCCGGATGTTGCGCATAACACCACGGCTCAAACGGCGCGCTTTGGTAATTCCGCGCAAATCTCCCTTCACCAGGGTCAAACCGGCGCTCTCCATGGCCACGTCGGTGCCGGTGCCCATGGCAATGCCCACTTGTGCCTGCGCCAGGGCAGGTGCGTCGTTGATGC
>DASRSD010000041.1 GCA_035656635.1 Pirellulales bacterium | reverse complement strand
GCCATCGACCCATTCCATTTCCATCAGCCGAATGCGATTGCGATCGACGAAGTTGTGCACGTCGAGCAAGTTATCTTGCTGAATGAGAGCTACCCGGGCTGCCACGTCGGCCATACGGGCCATGGCTTCGTCGTAGCTGCGGGCATCTTCAAAGCGTTCAGGGGAAAAGATTTTCAGCGCGACGGGGAGTGTAAAACCATCGGCTCCGCGCCGCTGGCTAAGATAAACCACCCCTTGCCCGCCGGAACCTAGCAAGCGATTCAATCGCAAATGCTCGGTCCAGCTCATTCGCTGCGCTTGCACGAGCGAAACGTAACGATTCAAAAGCTCGTCTGGGCAGCGTTTGGATTCGTGACCGCCCTGCGTCACGGTAGCACGGTTTTCGTAAAAGATCGTCGTCGTCATCAGAAGTTCGCAATTTCCGGGTGGCTGGTCTTCGTGTGTCGTTATGTATCAGCTTTTATATTAGGCCGCAATGAGAAGCTCAGTAAAGAGATACTTTGCTGGCATGGGCAGCAAAAACGACTTTTTAAAATCGCCCTTTTGTGCCGGGCAACGCAAAAGTCTTTGATTTCCCAGTGCATTACCGGTTTGTCGTGTAGTTGTTCAATCGAAACCAAAGTCGCAATAAAATAATGCATTTTCAGCAGTCATCGTGTAGAATAATTCTCGCTGTCGCCTCCCGAAGAGTGCAATGGCATATCGATCGTTACCGGGATGGGGGAGAAAGGATGGGAAAGTATCTGCTGCGTGCAGCGACAGTCTGTATTGCCGCTATATCTTGGCTCAACAATAACTGCGCGCACGCACAATTGAGAGCGTTTGGTTCGGCCGAAGGTTTTGGGGCGGTGGCCACGGGCGGCCGCAATGCTTCGTCGCCTACCATTTATCACGTCACGAATTTGAACGATGCGGGGACGGGCTCTTTCCGCGATGCCGTGTCCGGCTCAAACCGCATTATTGTGTTTGATGTGAGTGGGTATGTCCATTTGGCCAGCGCCGTTTCCGCAAAAAGCAATCTCACGATTTTGGGCCAGACCGCGCCGGGCGACGGCATTGGCATCTACGGCGCCGAAGTTTCCTTCTTCGGCCAAAGCAACGATATTGTACGCTACCTGCGGTTTTTAGATACAACGCTGGACCCGGGATACAAGGGGTCGTCGTCGACCAGCAGCTCTTCATCGAACTGCATTAATATTGGCAGCTCGTCGAATATGATCTTCGACCACGTTTCGGCTGAATTCGCACCCTATAACAACATTGACGCGGCCACGGCGCCCAATCTCACTTTTCAAAATTCGCTGATCGCCGCCCCGTTGGCCAGCCAGCGGTTTAACTTCCATTGGGAAGGAGGCGGCAGCGCAGGAAACTGGGGCGCGGGAACGTTCGTCAACAATGTGTTTGTCGACGGCCACAACCGCAGCATCTTGAGCAAAGGAGATACGCAGTACATCAACAATACCGTTTATAATTACCAGGCCGGCTATACCAGCGGCAATTCCGGGGGCAACTTTCGATACGATGTGATTAACAACTATTTTATCACCGGGCCTAGCACGACCAGTGCCGGTGACGATTTTTACCAGGTCGACAGCACGCAAAGTGCCTATGCCACTGGAAACTTGCTCGATTCGAATAAGGACGGAACCTTGAACGGTTCCTCCGATAACAGCGTCGATGGCGCAACAGTGCTTACTTCGCCCTGGTCCAGCAGCACGTCGCAGCTTCCGCAACTAAGCGCCGCATCCTCATATGCATGGAACGTTGCGCATGCCGGCGATTCGCTGAAACATGATCCCACAACCTACGCCGCTTCCGTGGGATACGATCAGGTCGATTCGCAAATGATGACGAACGTGCAAACCTTAGGCACTGGCGGTCGCTTGTGGACGAGCGAATCACAAACCGGACTTGCCAATGGCGGATTGGGAATCCTGAACAACGACGCGAACAATACGGGAACGGTTGCGAAGAAGCCAACCGATACTGACAACGACGGCATCCCCGATGCTTGGGAAACTGCTCACGGCATGAATCCCAACAGCGCCAGTGATGCGTTGCTCTTGAATCCGGTGGGCTATCGGATGATTGAACAATATGCCAATGAGCTGGGCAGCACGAACGATTCGCGCACCTGGACGGCCGCCAGCGGGACCTGGACCACCTCAGCCAATTGGACCGGCTCGGTTGTTCCGGGCGCGTTAGATTATGCCTTGATACGCGGAAACGGGTCGGCCAATGGCGCGGTCACCATTTCGTCAGGAACGGCGTCGGCCATGACTGCTTCGATTGGCGGCAACGGTCCGGCAACTGGCGAAAAAATCATCGTTAGCGGCGGAACACTCAACGTATACGACACGATGACCATCGGCGATCAAAATAATGGTTCGCTGCAAATCAATTCTGGAACAGTCCAAGCGTACAACATCATCCTGGGCAATACGGTATATAATCCCATTGCCACGAACTACACTGGCACTATTAATTTGAACGGTGGTACGTTAGCGCTTTCGCAGTTAGTTCTCGGCGCTGGCACGCCCAGCCATTGGACCACCGGCGGCTCGCTGGTTTGGAGCGGGGGCACGCTTCAGGCGATTGCCCAATTGAATGTTAACGTGCCAATTTCCGTTTCCAATACCGGCGGCACGATCAACAGCAACAGCTTTAGCGGCACGCTTTCTGGCGTAATCTCCGGCAATGGCGGCATCACCAAAACCGGCCTGGGAACGATCACGCTTACGGGATCGAATACATATATCGGTCCCACCACGGTGAATCAAGGAACCCTGTTATTGGGTTCATCAAACCGTATTGCCAACGCCTCCAATTTGGTTCTTGGAGGAGGCACGTTTGCCACCGGCGGATTTGGCGAAACCCTGGCGGCCCTGGGATTGTCGGCCAGTTCAACCATCGATTTGGGCGCAGGCTCCAGCATGCTTCAATTGAGCGACAGCCACGCGCTGCATTGGACCGGAACGCTAACCGTGGCCAATTGGAGCGGCTCGGTTTCAGGCGGCGGCACAGATCGCATTTTCTTTGGCGCATCGTTCGGCGGACTTAGCCTTGCTCAACTGAATTCGATCGTATTTTCGGGCTCAGGCTCACCGCATGCCGTGCAGTTATCCACAGGCGAAGTGGTGCCCGGTACGCCGGCGCCGCCGCCGATACTGGGAGATTTCAATCGGGACGGCATTGTCACATCGGCTGATATTGTGACGATGCTTTCTGCTTTGGTGAATCTGCCTGCTTACGAAGCGAACCAAAACTTTACGGATGTTGATTTGTTGGCAACCGCCGATCTCAACGGCGATGGCAAAGTCACGAATACCGACTTGCAAGCGTTGCTGAATAAACTGCGGAATGTAGGCAGCAGTACTTCGGCGGTTCCCGAGCCAAATGGATTTCTACTTGCCGCAATCACCTCGGCATTTGCCTTACTGGCTTTGCGTCGAGGCTTTGCGTCGAGGCTTTGCGAATCGGAAAACCCAGCCGCTTGTCTACCAAGTTACGTAACGACTGACCGGCCAAATAGCGCCGCAAATTATCGCAAAAGAAATCGGTCATGTTGTCGATCCGCCATCGGCTTTGACCGGCCACGTGCGGCGTGATGATTACGTTGGACAAATCCCAAAGTTTGCTTTCCGGCGGCAACGGCTCCTCGGCGGCCACGTCCAACACGGCGCCGAATAAGTGACCGGACTGCAGCGCTGCCACCAAATCGTTCTCCACGACTAATTTTCCCCGCGCCATATTCGCCAATACAGCACCTGGTTTGAGCTTAGCCAATGTCTTCGCATTGATCATCCAACGCGTTTCTTCGGTGAGCGGCACGCATAGCACCAACACGTCAACGGCTGCCAGCAAATCGTCCAGTCGATTGGCCGGCCACAACTCTGCCACGTGCAGTGGCTTGTCGACCGGGTAAAAATCGGTTGCCAGAATGCGCGTTTTGAACGGCGCAAGCAATTCCGCTACACGCCGTCCCACGCCTCCCAGCCCCACAATGCCGACCGTACAATGATGCAAATCACGCGTTGGGCGGCGAATATATTCCTTCTTCTGTTGAGCACGAAAGTACTCCGGCAGTCCGCGCAACAACCCGGTGACCAACGCCACCGTATGTTCGGCCACCTGATCTGAGAGCACGCCTGAAGCACTGGTGACAACAATCGAGGATGCCACCACGCTGGGCACCAGCAAATGATCTAGCCCAGCCGCCGAAGATTGAATCCATTTCAGCTGCCCCGTTCGCACCACACCCTCCCAGTCGACAGGCACTTTAGGATGCCCGCAGAATACGTCACAGGCGAACAATTCTCGGGCTACCGCCTCCTGACTGGCATCGCAGATTTCTGCTTGAGGGACAACCGCCTGAATTTGAGCCACGTGCCTCGGTTCAACGGGATAGCACAAAACAATACGCATAGCGGGAAACAACAGAATGTTGGGAGCAGCAGTTTATCGCGGCAGATCCGAGAAGTTCGTCTAATGACGGACACACCATTGTCACCATCGTATCTGCTGGCTCGCCAACCTCCCAGTGGCTGGTGAATCGAGTCTTAATTAGTTAGAATGTAAGTTGAGGGAAAAGAGTTCTGTCTGCTCGCCATATCCCATAATTATTTCTAAGCAGCGGAAGAACTTCCGCCGCGCCCGCCA
>DASRSD010000040.1 GCA_035656635.1 Pirellulales bacterium | reverse complement strand
GGGCCTGGCGGCAACGTCACTGAGAAATTTCCTGACGGCAGTCTCAGAACGTCTAAGAAGCAATAGCTTGCGATCGACGCGGCCAAGTCACTGGCACATTTTTAGTTGCACCTCCGGTTTGGCCCAATTTGCTTCTTGCATTGCGAACAAATGTACACTAATGTGGACGGCTCGGAGCGAATGGGCTCCGCGATTGGTCTTTGGCAATTTAAACTTCGATTGTTGCTTCGGCACGGCCCGAGGTGTGCGCCCCTCACCCCGACCCTCTCCCGCAAGGGGAGAGGGAGAACTGCGCGCGGGGAGCGTAGGCCGTGGCGAGCGTGATCGGCGAGAACGAGCCAAGGCGCATGAATTCGCCAACAGCTTCAATTCGCCAACAATTTGCAGCAGCGGACGCAAATGGGACGCATTTTGTCCCGCCGCGGCTACGGATCGCTCGGAAAACTTCGGGCGAACGCCGCAGCCTGACGCGCAAAAAGAAGCAGTTTTGTCCAGGGAAAAAAATCCCGGACAAATCAACTGGTTCAAATCAAATAATACCAGCCGTCTTTTTTGTTCAAGCTTTCCGCATGGCGCGGGCAGGTTTCACAAACATCTTCTCCGATGATTTCGTACGCAAACCGCACCGCTTCTAAGGTACTGGTCCAAAATTGGCCCGTCTCTTGAAACACAAAGACACGTTCCTGTCCTAAGCGGCGGGCCAGACCGCTGGAATCGATCACCTGCATTAAGTCGGGCCGCACGCCGCACATTAGCACGGTAACTTCGGCGGTGTGCATCCGCTCGATGAAATGATCCAGGACGCTCATGCACACGGCGTCGGGATTGCGAACCCGCTTCATTCGCAGCACCACCACTCGCACGCCTTCCTGGACGGTTTCCGCGATGGCATCTAAATGGCGTTCCAATTCCGGCGCGGCGCCGAAGAAGAAATCTCCCTCCAAGCTGAAAATGCGAATCCGGCTGCAGGGAATATCCGATTCCATCCGTTCCCGAATCACGCGCTCCCGGGATACCACCAGTTCGGTCATGTGGGCCCGCGCCGCTTGCGGCACATATAACACGAACGACAAGAACACGCCGATGAGCACGCAAAACTCCACGGAGACCGCCACAGCCGACACCGCGGTGAGAATGACGATCCAGGCGTCGGTTTGCGTGGTTCGCAAGTAGTACGCTAGCTGTTGGCGATCGACCAATCGCCAGGCGGAAAGCATTAAAATTCCGGCCAAGCCTGCCTTCGGAATGTAATAAGCGTATTGGGCAAACAGGACGACCGTGAGCGCCACCGCCACCGCCGAAATTACTCCCGACCATTGCGTGCGTGCGCCGGCCTGCTGGTTAATGGTAGAACGTGTGAGAGAGCCGGAACCGGGAAAGCACTGGAAAAAGCTGCCGGTGATATTCGCCAGACCCTCGCTGAGGCATTGCTGGTTCATATCGAGCTTCTGACGTGTTTGGGCAGCGATGGCTTTGGCCATGGAAATCGCTTCCAATAATCCCAACAGCGCAATGGCTAGGCTATTGCCAAACAGTGCGTGCATGCGCGACCAATCAATTTCCGGCCACTGGGGCGTCGGCAGCTTGGCAGGAATGGTCCCGACAATTTTTACACCCTGATCGTCCAGCTTCCAATACCCGACGATTATCGTGACTGCAACGATGGCCAACAGCAAATCGGGCAAGCGAATGCCCAATCGTGAGTTGATCCACCGCAGCGAAAGCGCAATGGCAACCGTTCCCAAGCCAATGTATAGCGCGGTGGAATTGGTTTGGCCGATGTTGTTGATCGTGAGCCAAAATCGCTTGAGAAAATGATCTTCGCCCGTGCCCGCGGCGGGCAATCCGAGGAAGTTTTTTAATTGATCTAGCACCAATAACACGGCGGCGCCAAATGTGAACCCTACGATGACGGCATGCGAAATGTAGCGCGTTAAATCGCCCAGCCGGAACAACGAAATGGCGACTTGAAGCAGCCCGACCATCAGCGTTAGCAAGATGAATGCCGGAATGCGATCGCTTTCACTGAACCCGACCAGCGAGCTCAACACGGCGATGGAAATGGCGTTGGTCGGTCCGTTGATTAGTTGCTTGGACGAATCGAACAGTGCGCCAACGGCGGTCATCACAATCGCCGTGTACAGTCCGAATTTCGGCGGAATATTAGCGATTTGGGCATAGGCCATTGCCTGTGGCACGGCCACCGCGGCAACCGTCAGGCCGGCCATGGTATCAAGCGCGAGAATGCGTAGCGAGTAATTTCGCAGCGAGTCGAATGCCGGAACCAAGCGGAAAAATGCGGCGCTCCACGGCGAAATTGCCCCCGCTTGTCCGTTGATTGACGGCGGGCTGGTTCGCTGTGGAATATGATTCATCTATTGATCCTGTCGCCAGGAAATTGACTCGATGAAGATTAATGCGCAAGAGAAACGAAGTTATCCAACAACCAAGCATCGGGCTCAGGCGTGACCCGAGTACCAGGAGGTAACGCTCGAATGCGAGAGGAGGGATTTGAACCCACACCCCTTTCGGGACTGGATCCTAAGTCCAGCGCGTCTGCCAATTCCGCCACTCTCGCAAAGAGTCAGACAGTAGCAGTCTGGGGCAAATCCAAAGCATCGTCAAGAGCGTGATTTTATGACTTGCACTCGTCGCTCAACGGACTGTGACGGTTTCTGGCGGGCCAAGTTCAGACTCTGGAAGCGGATGGGAGCTGACGACAAACTTTTCCAACACCACACCGGGATCAACCATGAAAACTCGAAGCGTGTGTTTACCGGGTTGTGTTAGCAC
>DASRSD010000039.1 GCA_035656635.1 Pirellulales bacterium | reverse complement strand
GATACTCGCTCCTGCAAGCGTTCACGTTTGCACTAAAGGACAGGGCGAAGTCTTCGCCGCAAGAATTTGCGGCAACGACGATTGGATTGCAGCGGCTCTTGAGTCCTCCTGACGTGATCGACGCAACTTCGACGGCGATTGCCCTTTGAGTCGATTATCCAGTGAATGGTTCAATGCCCTCAGTCAGAAATGATTGAGGGTTTTTTTGCAGTGCCGAGTTTCTCGGAGAACCTTTGACGCAGATGGGCCAACAGAAGCCAATATCCACGGGCATTTACCCCTCGTCAACCGCACAGTCCCCTTCCGGCATTGCGAAAGCCAGAATCGAATACACCAGCGATTCCTCGGCGTGGGTGATTTTGCTGACCGTGCAGAAATACATTGCCTCACGGATATGACGGATCGCATGTTCCATCCGCTCGGTCGGCTGGGGCCAGTCGCGAATGGTCTCTGCGGCGCGCAGCAAATGGTCCACGCGCAGCGCGTGCAGCCGGCTGCTCAAGAGTTCGGACATAGGAGGCGCAGGCTACCCTGCCCGGAGCTCGGCCAGCAAGTCCAGGTCATTAAGCACTCGCAGCCCGTGGCCGGCGCAGAAATTCATTACGTCCACGTGATGCAGATGTTTGTCGCGCGTGCAAAGCACTTCTGCCTGGCCTGTGACGGCCGTCATGACAATCGGGTCGTCTTTGGGATCATCGGGAACAACCGGCGGCAGATCGGCTGGTAGCAGTACGACCGCACTCAGTTTGTAGATCCGGCCAATCGCGCGGCGGATGCCTCGCTCATCGCGTCGGTGGAGGGCGCGAATTCTGGGACGCCGAAGCACGTCCAGTAATTCAGTCAGTTGGTACGCCGAAGTGACGAGTAAGTGCCCCTGCGCGAGTCGCTCTAAGAGTTCAGCGGCGGCGCCTTGGGGCGTCAGGATAGCCCGAACCAAGACGTTGGTATCGCACATGACCCGCATTACTTCTTGCCGTAGCGGACCTCCTCACACTCTTCGTCGATCACGCGATCAAGTTCCTCTGGTGAAATGCCAGATTGGAGCACGCTGGCTTGCATTTCGGCCATGATCTCTTGGAGGTCAGCCCATGCCTCGCGGCGCTGTTGGGCCGGCGGCTCTTTGGCGGCATCGAGCGCGACAATATATACCGGCTGATCGTCGCGCAGCGTATGGCCCATCAGACTCTCGACCGCGGAGCGGGCGGAGGCGGGCAGGTCGCCGGCGTTTTGTAGGAGTTTATCCATGTCTGAATTATACCACAGAAGCCGCCGGGGAAGAATGTGAGGTATTGGTCGTACCGAAGCGCTGGCGACTCACTCGACGGACAACGTTTCCACGGTGATGGTTCAGGTTCTTCGGCGGCAAGGTTGCCATTGAAAACACCCTCGCCGGCATTCCGTCGATCAAAAGCCGCACGTAGGCATGATGCTTGGGCAGGTTCCGCAGGTCTTCCGGTGTCAGGCTGCCACCGAGTTGCTCGGCCACCGTCTCGGCGTCCTTCCCGAGTCGGAACGCCACGACGGTTCCGACATTGCCCCACACGGCGGCGGCCGTGGTGTCGTCCAATTGTTCCAAGTATTGATGGGCGCAAGTGAGACTCAAGCGGTACTTCCGCATTTCCGCCAGCAACGTCGGGAACGTATCACTGGCAACGAAATTCTGAAACTCATCAGCAAATAGCATCGCGGGCACTCGGTCATGTTCCGGCTGATCGGCGCGACTCATAGCAGCCAACTGGATGCCGGCCACAAGCAGAGATCCGAGCAGTTGCGAGGCGTCGTCTCCCAGGCGCCCCTTGCTCAAGTTGCACAGCAGCACCGTTCCACTGTCGAGCACCGCGCGAAGATCGAGCTTGGCTGCCGGGTCACCGAGTACGGTCCGCAAGATCGGATTGGCCGTGAAAGCACCGACTTTGTTAAGCACCGGGCTAATCGCCTCGGCCCGGAATTGCGAATTCCAACTGGCCCACTCCGATTGCCAAAAGGCTCGCACCATCGGATCATTCGTTCTGCCAACAAGTTGTTTCCGATACGAATCATCCACGAGCAGTTTATGCAATGAAACGAGTGTCGTGCCTGGATTCTCCAATAGCGTGAGGACGCGGTTACGCAGGATGTGCTCCAATCGAGGTCCCCAACTATCTCCAAACAGCCGCTTAAAACTTGTGACGATGGCCGAAGCCACCAAGGGTCGGTCGTGCGGCGATCGGCAGGCTAGCGGGTTATAGGTTACGACGTGATTTCGGTCGGCCGGATCGAAAAGGATCACGTTGTTAGTACGATTCGGCGGAATACTGTCGAGCAACCTCTCAATCATGTCCCCGTGCGGGTCGAGCACGATCGTCGAGCGGCCGGCGGCAACGTCGTCCGCAATGAGATTGGTGAACAGTGTTGTCTTGCCGACTCCTGTTTGCCCCACCACATAGACGTGCCGAAACCGATCCTCCGGTAAAATTCCAAAGGTCTCACGTCGCTCTCTGAACGCCACCCGCCCGATCACAGCCCCTTGGGCTGCGCTCGGCAAGATGCCGGGGGGCGGCGGCTCCAGTTCACGACTTTCGTTGATTCGCAACTGCGGAGTGCGAACGGTCGAGGTGGGTGGATGCCAAAGCAAGGCCAACTCCGTGGGAGTCAAATACGTGCGGCCCAGCAGCGGCCAACAATTCCGCAGCGGGCCGGTACGCACACGGGACAGTTTCCAGCGGGCGCTTCCCGGGGGAAGATACTGAAAAAACACGCCGGCTAGTTCGTGCAACTTTGCCAAGGCAGCCGCCTTCTTCGACACCGGGGCCAGAACCGCCAAGCGAATGTCGACCGTCCAAAGCGGACCCGCGATCTTAGCACTAATCCCCTCTTTCGCCCGCCGGCGGGCTCGTCGTCGCAATCGTCGGTGATGCAGCCGCCCCACCGGCCGCACCGCCAGTGAAACCAACGGCGTCATCGTCCTTGTTTTTCCCGAGGCGATTGCCCCTAGCAGCGCCGCCAGTGGATCGGCAAGCTGCCGCTCCTCACGATCTACAAAATGCTCCGCATTCAAAAGCGGCGTGATGCCCGGCGCCAGCCGCAACCTCGCTGAAAACCAAACCGCATCGTGTCCTGCCTGAAACGCAGCCTCGTCGATTCGCTCGATGCGCAAATCCGGATAGGCGGCCAGCAGTTGTCCTTGGACGACGGGCGATAACCTCGGTTCAGTGCGACAGAACAGCCCCACGTGCGCTTCGTGTTTCGCCAGCAGCAATTCCCACGGCCGCCGTCCGCGGAACGCCCGATGAACGGCTGTAATCGCGGGCGCAAGGTACTGCGGTCCCCGCTCCTGCTCCGCCGGGACTGACAACTGAAACAGCACCGCTAGAGCCTATCACAAGATTACCCGCCCCGGCGACGTGCCTTGATCTTGGGGGCGGGTCCTGCCGACGTTGTCGATTTCAAGCGCCGCTGCCGACGCCGCGAAGCGGGCAGGCAGGGTGGTGCCGCTGTGGCTCAAGACATCGCGAGGGCTGCACCAGTCAGCCTCGGGCGACAAGACCTTTTACTAAAGCTCTTGAGTGCTCTGGTGACGGTGACGGCCGCGGGCACGATGGCCCGCGAAACTGCGACGTTGGATGAACGAACGGCAGGCGGGACAAGATACCGAAGTTCACGCGACCGTCAAGCTAGGCTCTAGGACATCGCTGTGGGTCGCGACCGTTGGATCCGGGAGCAAGGCGACGTGCTTGCGCCGATGATCGATCAAACAGAGCTCCCCGGCAGCATCGACAGTCGCCAGATAATCGGGCAGATATGCGCCGATGAACAGCGTCCGCTGCGGATTCCGCGCCATCCGCGCCGCGGCGTCCATAATATTGTTCAATCGCGCCCGACTGCGAGTGGTGACCACCACTACGCGATGGCGCTGAGTGCATTGATCCTGGTATGCATCGTGCAAGCGAATCTTCCGGTGCCACGTCTCCTTTTCATGTCGAGGGGAGTAAATCGTCTCGGTCGAGTTATCGAGCTCTACTAGGTATCGATACCGCTCCCCTTCTCCATTCATTAGATCGAAGCGATGGTCGGGTACCATCGTCTCGCCGTTCACATTGGCAACAAAGGTGTTCTCCGGATGCACGTCCACAATCCGAAACCCGCGGATGTGGGCGGCGACGGCTGTATGTACCAGGAATTCCGCCAAGCTGTACATGTGATGGTGTCGGGCGACGGCCACTTCGGCGAAGAACTGTTTGGTTGGCGGCCGTGCTTCTTCGCCATAGAGAAGCCGCAATCCTTGTGGGGAGATTTTGTAGTAATCCGGCGCTCCGCCTCCGCGTCTCGCCAAGGCGAGCGGCCAGCGACGCACCCAACCGCCGAGTCGCAATCGCTGCAAGCGATCGAGCAACGACCGCTGTGACCGGAACGGGCCGGCGGCAAAGGTTTGGCTGAGTTTCAAGAGCTGCCCGAGGGTCAGCGGACTCATCACTAAGGCCGTCAGCAAGTCGAAGTCTCGTGATGTGGTCAGTCGTAAGGGAGCGGCGCTTGCCATAGGTCGGAAGCAAGCCTACTATGGCTCCCCTCTTCTGTCATTCCATGAACCGTCCAAGACGTGACTTTGTCAACGTGGATGATCTCAGCCGGCGCGTCAGCGTCGAGCAAGTGCTGACGCACTTCGGTCTGGTGCATGAACTCGCCCACCGCACAGGCAATGAAATCCGCACTCGGTGTTTCCTCAATTGCGGAAAATCAGAACCGACGGGCGATCGGGCGTTGGCGATCAAAGACGAAGATGTGAAGCGCTGGTGCTGCCATCAATACTCTTGTCCGCATAAAGCCGGTGGCAACCTCGTGGGCATGATCGACCTCTTGTTACCCGGCCAGCACGGCGGAGGCCGGCCACGCGGCGAGCGCTTCAAAGAGGTCTTGGCCACCCTGCAACAAATCGCGGGCGACACCGGGACGCCGTTGTCTGCATCTGCTTCCAGGCCGAAAGAAGAAACGGCGCCGGAACCGCCTAAGATCAACGTACCGCTCGCCGAAAGTCCGAACGAACGGGCGCGGGGCTTAGTAAATCTGCATGAAAAATTCATCACCGATCCGGCGGCGATGAATCCCAGTGCGGCGGGGTATTTTCGTCGGCGGCCATACCTGACCAGCGAAGTCGCCACGCAGTGGCGGATGGGGTATCTGCCGCGAGACACTAATGGAAATACCAGCGGTGGCACGATGCGTGGCAGGATCGTGTATCAACTGCAGAACGATCAGGGACAAGCTGTTGGCTACTGCGGCCGCGATCCGGACTTTGAACGAAAGCACGTGGATTGGGTGAGCGGCGGGCGCCAAGGCGAAGAGCCGACCAAGGTGGCGTTTCCGAAAGGACTGCATCGCGGGTTACTGCTCTACGGAGAACATCGGCTACGCGATCCCGCAGTGCTTGAGCAAATCAAAACGCTGGGAACAGTCGTGGTTGTCGAGGGTCCTAACGATGCGATCCGACTCAGCCTCTTGGGCGTTCCCGCCGTGGCGATCTGCAGCAACCGGATCACCGAGGAGCAAGCCGACAAGTTGGCCGGTTGGGCTACCGAACTAGGCAATGTCCCGCTGACGCTACTGTTTGATCTCGATTCCGAGGGCGAAAGCGGAATGCAGCAGGCTCTGTGGGAACTGTCGCAGCGCTGCCCCGTGCAAGTGGGCTGGACGCGCTCGGGTTTCTCCGGCCGCTTTCGCGACCGCCAGCCCGAAACCCTTTCTTTCGAGGAGTGGCAATTCCTACGCGACGCCTCTGGGCGTCAGGCACAAGAATCAAGGCCCTCGACGGCCAAGTAGCGAGTCGTCGCCATTTATATCGAAGAATAATATACCAAGATTGACTGTTGCACATTCGGCCGCCAAAATGCCGCAATGCTTAATCGCACTTCGGCGGTTGAATACCTGTGATGCGCAGGGGCGACATTATGACAAAGATCCGTCTGCCCTACGGACTCCGTGAAAACGCATTGCTGCACATATCACAGGTCGATTCCGGCCTCGCCTGTGGGTGCGTTTGCCCGAGATGTTCATCCCCACTCGTCGCTCGTAAAGCGACGCGGCGTGAACATCATTTTGCACACCATGCATCGGATTCCTGCAGATATGCTACCGAAACCGCGCTACATTTGGCTGCGAAGGACATCCTTGATCGGCTACGTGTAATCCGGCTTCCGGCTGTACGCATTGAATTTAAGTCGAATCGCTCGGCGCATGAAATTGCCCCGGCGCAGATGTACGAAATCGATTCTGTCCGGATCGAGCAGCGCGTCGATGGTCTGGTTCCCGATTTGATTGCTCGCATTGGCAACCGTGATCTTTTCATCGAAGTTTACGTCACTCATCCAGTCGACAGCAATAAACTGCAACGAATTCGCGATCTGCGGGTCTCTGCGGTGGAGATTGACCTGAGCGACGCACCACGGGACATGCCAATGGACGCCATTGCAGAGCTTGTCGTTAATGGTATCGATAACAAACGCTGGATTTTCAATGCTCGCGAACAAGCCGAGTACAAGCGGCTTATGTCTCAAACACTTCGCAAGCCAACGATTCGACGGGGTCTCGCCGTTCATGTCGACTGGTGCCCGATTGCAGTGCGCGTCTGGCGGGGTAAGCCATATGCAAACGTTAACGACGATTGCGCATCCTGCGAGCATTGTCTAGAAGCTGGCTCAAACTATATTCAGTGCAACGGTCACTTGTCGACGCTTGTTCCACATCGGCCACGGCGTCCGCAGTCATTGGAACAGGTAGACGGGTGACGAGAATGCGGCCAAATTCGAGCGTTTCTTAACGCACGCTAAAAGACCGCCGACTTTGGTCCTCATGAGTTTTTGTGTGAATGCCTGTCGTGGTAAATCACACCCGACACAACGCACCAGATTGCATCCAAGAAGTGTGATCGGAATAGCAATCCGCCCCGAGCCGTCAGCGCACGACGATCTTGCAATATCAAAACATTGGTAGTGCCTATGGATCGTGTAACAGAACCGACGGCGCTTCCGGCTCCGCGGCCTCCGCCGCGGCGTCACGCCGGCCGCATAGGCCGGTGAAGACAACGCGCTGCCGCGCCACTCCGCCAACAGCGGTGGTGTGCGATGCCCGCGAGGCGGCTTGGCTGCCCTGAGCCGAGCAGCCGAGGCCACCACCGCAGCCGCCAAAGGTCTGCGCGAGAGCGCGGCCGGCGTGTCGGAGGGGGTGGCCTCGGCGGCGATAGCCGTCCGAGCGGTGCATCCTCATAGAGGCGTGAGTGCCGCATCAGTGAGCCGTCCGTCAGTCGGCCTTGGCCGCCGACGGCTCTACTGATGGACCAGCGGGTGGACGCAAGTGGTTGCGCACTCGCAGCGGGGTCTGTCAGTGTGGTGAATATCAAGGGACTGTTTTTTTTGGAATGTACTGATTGTCCATTGCAAAACAGTAATGATTTCTAGCAAGTAGTGGAGTTGGCGTGTGGTTTTGAGTGAATGGTGGTGGAGTTGGCGTGTGGTTTTTGGCAGCTTTGCCGGATGTAATTTGGCGATCAGGAGAACAATTCTTGCCCCATAGGCCGATTCTTCTCACTGGTGGTCGTGCAGACCCAAATAGATGTCTACAAATAATAATGGAAACAAATAGGGGATTGCTTATCAGAAAGTCTATTTACTGAACACTGCCGCTACCGCGGCAGGTGACGAACGGAATCGCCTCAAGAAAGAGGTCTGTCACTCATCCGAATGATCCACGATGGGATTGGTGGGCGGATCGGTTGGTCGGCATTCCGGGTGTTCCCGGTAGAACTGCACTTTCAAATTATTGCGGGCGATTCGGTCGGCCTGCTCACGAGCCTCGGCCTCCGTTTTGCCACCGGCAATCAGATCGCCGAAGATGCGATCGGTCACGCGGGCGAAAGCCTCACGGGCCTCGGTTTTCAAATACTGGTCCAAGGTCAGATCAGAATTATCCGCGGCATGGCGGCGGCGTTGCTGCTCTTCCAGCTTGCGGAGTTCCCGCCACCAGTCGGGCGGCGTCCGGGTTCCGGCGGCGGCATGTTTGATGTTATCTACGAAGAACGCCTGGGCACTCGTGGTGAAAAACTTCTCGCCGTTGCGTTCGCGGGCGGCTAGGGTAATGTCCGCCCACTCGCCGATAAGCCTGGGCGGGTAGGTGCGCAACAGTCGGGCGATGGCCGGCTGCTCGAAGCCGATCGCTTGCAGCAGTTCGTAGTGCGGGGAATCGACGTTGACTTTGGTGGTTGTAGTTCGATCGAAATTCGGTCCCCGCTGGAACAGGATACTGTACTGCCCCTTGTGCTGCTTGCGGAACAGATTCTTCATCGATCCTTCCGGCGGCGGAGCAAGAATGCCTTGATCGACAAGCTTCCGCACGGAACCGATCAGCTTTTCCTTCAAGCGCCAGGGTTTGAGGGTGGGGGAATATCCCAGCACGTTCACTCCCAGGTGCCGCACGTCGAAATGCAGGGAGGATGTTTTCTTCCAAAACATTTTTTTCAGCAGCAAGTAGAGTCGCCGAGTAGCGGTATCCAATTGACGGTAGGTTTCCAAGTCGAACGCCAAGGCACTGCCGGTTGCCTGACAGATTTCAAACAACAGTGGGTCCCAGTAAAACCGCCAAGCTCGTGAGGAATCGGAATTCAGCGGCAGCCGGTAGCTCAAGAATCCAAATCCGACGCGGCAGTGTTCACCACGAATGGGGTCGTAGAAGTTGTCATTTTGATAGGTGACGGCGGACAGCCGCTCGATCGCGTCGCGGAACAACCGGTAGGTCTCGCCGCCGCGGTGGTGCTTGTCTTCAATCAATCCCAACTGGCGTAGACAATAATGCGGCGTAGCAGTGAACTCGACGCCTGGTTCCGCTTGTGAGAACGTGAGTGCTAGCAATCCCCATAAATACAATTCATCGTAGGCCGAGAGTCCTTCCGGAGAAATCACGCGGGCGGTCGCCTTGCGGCGGGTGCCATCCTTGTCGGTGAAGAAATAACCTGCCTCGTGGATCAAACCCGGACGGAGCGACGCTTCGGTATCGAGGGGGCAGAGGGAATGCTCGACCAATGACAACTGCGTCATGCCCCGGCCCAAGGTTCGGGGGCGATCTTTTTGCGGCAGGCCGCGGTAGGGGATTGAGCGTTCTATAGCGCAGAACCTTACCATTGCCGGGCGCCATAACGCGGGCAGAATCGGTTGACGATCTGGGCCGAGAACAGCGCCGCGGCATTTGAAAGAATCCACGGCTTTGGCCGGGGTTATTGGGCTAATAATAAATGTCTGGCGCAAAAGGTGATGCCAGTACGCCCGAAAGGATGCGAGGCAAAAGCAGCCGTCGCGGTCGGCATCCCAGTAGGCGAAGCGCCGTACTATTTGCAGTGTCAGCGCTTTGGCTTTACGAGAGCATCTACGTCAAACGCTTCCGACTTCACAGACGCTCGCATCCAAAATTCGAGACCCTTCGCCGCTGCCGCATCGATAATGCGTACCGATAAGTTTTCGTGCTGCTCAGAGACCTTTGCAATTGCATGCTCAATGAGTGACGTAAATTGATCGCGGATATCGTCTGACCATGCGAAATCTGGTTGCAGGCGATTGGTGTGTATGCGAAAGCCGAACTTATTTTTACCGACTGGGATGAGGAGCATGAAGGATTTCGCGGATTCAATCTTGGCTGATCCACTATGTGCCGCCATATTGTGACGATAGGAAATGTAGTCGTCGTGTGTAGCGCGAAACTCGGAATCTAGCGTATCTTTCGATAGTTGCGCCCGTCGGCCCGATGCTTCTGTGAACGCTTTTCCGTAAAACGTGAGGGCTGCCACAAAAAACGCCTTTACTTGGTTTCCGATCTCCCGGTCTGCCACCTGATGGTAGGTACCGTCTCCAGCTACCGCGATGGTATCAATGAGTGCGGATGCCTTTTTGATCCACCCAAGCGCATTGACGAGATCCTTTTGGATCAGCGTGAGGCCAGCAAGCCGCTCGGCGACGACTCCGGAAATGGCAACCTTTTGGATCTCGCGGTTGTCCCAGAAGTATCTCAATTGAACTGAACCCGACGAGCTATCGAGTTCTCGTTGTACGCGAAGTTGCGGGATGTCCGATTCGGACTGCATAATTTTTGCTCCGTGTTCGTACGCCTGCGCTCAACAATCGCAAAATTCACGCACTGTTGTGATAGATCATGGTCAATAGACAATGCAACCCCAAGGGTACATTGGTACGGCATAAAGATGTGCTCGCGCGATGTGTCTTGAGAATCCATTCGGAAAATTAGATTTTCATCGTCATGTTCGGTCCAATACGGTGCAATGATCTTTCTCTTTGCGCAAGCGTGGAGTTTCTCGGAGAAACTTTTGCACAGATTGGCTTGCATAAGCCAAATACTGGTCCTATTTCGGTCGGTGGATTTTAAGCGTCGTTTTTTTGCCGATGTCCTTGGCTTTGGTCCGCGCCTCCTCCAACGCCGTGAGAATGTCATTGCGATTCGGTGCCTGCTTTCGAAACAACAGCGTCACTTTCGCTTTGCTGGTTAGCAGTTCTACTTTGGTGACCGGCGTGCCTCGCTTCGGAGGAGCCGTGCGGCGCTCGATGGTCTTGCGAACCAATTGCTCCGTTTCGACGGCGGAAAGCCGCTGCTCCCGCACTGCGCTGGCCATCGCTTCCTGCTCCGCGGGCTCTAAGCGGGCAATGTTGTATAGGTGTCTAAAAGATAATACACCGGTGGTGTCGGCGCGAGATTCCTTCTGGACCGCCGGCGCTAGTTCCAAAAGTTTTAGGAACTTGGAGATTTCCGCTTCCGGTTTGCCGGTCTCCTGGGCGAGTTGCTTCTGCGTGAATTTATTGTCGTCACGGAGTTGTGCGAGAGCGTCTGCCAGATCGAAGGGATGCAGTTCTCGGCGTTGCCAATTCTCGACCACCTGCCTAAGAAGTAAGTCTCGTTGTTTGGGATCGTGAATCAAACAGGGGATTGCCGAAAGCCCCGCGAGTTTGGCCGCCTGATAGCGGCGTTCACCGCTGATGATCTGGTAGATGTCTTGGTCAGGAAGGTAACGGACACTTATCGCTTGAATAACGCCGTGCCGGCGGATGGAAGCTGCTAATTCAGCAATCGATTCATCATCAACGCGCCGGCGCGGTTGGGATGGATCGGGACGGAGACGTGCAATCTCAATTAAAAAGGCCCCTTTCAATTGCCGGCGCCCGCGCTGTTCCCCTGGGGTCGCGGGGGTCTCAGTTGCCAGCGGCAGTTGCGGTGGCAGGTTCAGGGTGCGCTCCAAGGCGCTGGCTGCCTTGGGATTTGTCCGCGATGCGTCGGCAGACTTCATCGACGAATTTGCGGGCAATGCTGGCTGCTTGGCTTTTCGGGGCGCGGAGTGTGATGGGGATTCGGTCGGTGGCACTTTGCTCAAACTGTGCCAAGTCATTCAGGACTGTGTCAAATGTTCCCTCTCCGAAGTGCTTGCGCAAACCTTCCAAGTAGGTGCGCTGGTAACGATCGTTTCCTCGCTCACCGGTTCCCCTTCCTCATCGATAGTTACTTCGGTCTCGATGGACGGGTCGCCGTCAAAATCTGGGTCCGCGAACAATCGAGTGGCGGAACCCGTGTAATCCAAAATGCTGAAAAACAGTTTGCCGTAGTCGTCACGGACGCGAGTACCACGGCCGATGATCTGCTTGAATTCGGTCATCGAGTTGATGATCCGAACTAGCACGATATTTTGCACTGTGGGGGCGTCAACACCAGTCGTAAGCAACTGCGATGTAGTCAGAATGACAGGAGTGCGCCGCTCAAGGTCCTGGAAATTGCTGAGATGGCCGCGGCCAATGTCACCTTCATCGGAGGTGACGCGGCACACGTAATCGGGATTGTCGCGAACGAGATCGGCATTGAGATTATTGAGTGCCCGTCGCATTTCGTCGGCATGTTCCTGATCGACACAGAATACGATGGTTTTGGCAAATCGGTCGGTACGCTTCAAATAATCGGTCAAATGGCGCGAGACTGCTTCGGTTCGTGCCTTCAACGAAACGATTCTTTCGAACTCGTTGGTATGGTATTCCTCATCGGGAATCTGGCGCCCGTAGCGATCCAGGTCGCCTTGGCTGGGTCGCCAGCCGGCCGCGTCCCACGTCGTAACGATGCGATGGACGCGATACGGGGCTATGAACGCGATCGCTTATAGCGGGACACCACGTATTGGGTATTGCATTGCAGCGGGATCAGGCTTTGGCAGATGTTGCTTGCCAGGTGTCTGTCCAACGCCAACGACTTGATGGAGCTGTGGGGCGATCCAACTTAGCTAGGGCGCACTAGCGCTTTTGGTGCGGTCGTACGCGGCCCAGAATTCCTGGACGGTCTGGTCGGCGCTACTGCCGCTAAATTTGTATCCAAGCCGCTTGAGATTAGGGAGCTTGCGAAGGCCCTCAATGTTCTTCGTGTCGGGCGGAAGGATCACACTTTCCAGTGTCTTGATCTCCGCCAACGGCGACAGGTCCGCAATCTGCTTGCAGTCGGGCATGTTCAGGGAGCGAAGCGGCATGCCGACCAGCGGCGTCAGATCACGCACGTTGGTTTCAGTCATGGTCACGTTAGTAATGGGCATCCCACGAATGGGGCTCAAGTCGGACACCTTCGTTCCCGAGATTCTCAGGAACGTCAGCTTCATACCGCGCAGTGGCGACAGATCCGCCACAGGGGTGGACGCAATCGAGAGCCGCGTGATCGACGCGCCCTTAAGCATCGAAAGGTCAGAGATGGGCTGATGATCGAGGATCAGCTCCCAAGAGCCGTCCTTGAGGAGGCGGGTTTTGTAGGTGAGGTTGGTTTTGCGGAGCGCCGCAAGCCACGGTTCATCTTTGTTGGCGGTCCAGAACTGGTCGGCGGTCATGTCTGGGCCATCGTTCCGGGCGGAGGTGTAGGAGATGCGCGTCAGGTTCGGCAGTGCGTGGAGTGATTCGAAATCCCGCGCATCCTCAGGCAGCATCAGCGACTTGAGCGTCGGGCACTTTAGCAGCGGCAAGATGTCGGTGACCTTGGTGCCGCGGAGGTAGACATCCTCCAGCGGCATGCCCGTCAGCGGAGCGATATCCGTCACGCTGGTTCGCTCGACGTTAAGGGTCCGCAGCTTCATTCCCTTGACGACCGAGAGATCGGGCAGCAGAGTGTCCGACGCGTCGAACACCTCCAGGTTCTTACACTCCGCAATAGGAGAAAAATCGGCGATCTTGGTCTTCCACAGACGGATTTCGCGGAGCGCATCGCGCAGCACCGGCGAGCGGAGCGGCGATAGATCGGTCACCTTGGTATCCCGCAGGTTCAGGATCTTGAGCGGCAAGTCGGCCAGCGGGCTCAGGTCGGTCACACCGCTGCTGTCCAGATCAACAGAGCGAACATTCGACCCTGTAAAGATGGAGCAATCGGTGAATTTCGGATCGTGCACCCTCACGTCGTAGTACCCGTCCGACAGTTGCTCGATGTCGAAGGTGATGCCCGCTGCTTCTAGCTTCCGCGCCCAGGGCAGGCCGTCCCAGGTCTTCCAGAAGTCCTTGGCCGTGCATTCGACGCTGCCGAACAAAATGTTTTTAAGGTTCGGCAGCTTACGCAACGGCTCGAGGTCAGCGGCGTGGGCAGGCAGATGTATTGACTCAAGGCTGGGGATTTGGCCCAGCGGCATGACGTCGGTGAGCTGATCGCAGGCGCGCAGTTCCATGTACTTGATCGGCATCCCCGACAGCGGCGACAGATCGCGCACCCGAGTGCGGAAGAGCGAGATCCATTCCAACTTCATTCCCCGGAGCGCGGCGATGTCTTCGACCGGGGTGCCGCTGACGTCGAGGTGTGTCAGGGACATCGATTTGAGCGGAGACAGGTCGGATACTTTGGTATATCCCACGTCTAGCTGGGTGATCGCAGCGCCGGCGAGCAGGGAGAGATCAGAGTAGGGCTGATTGCGGAGGACGAGCCGCCAGGTCCTGTCTTCGAGCTGGTTCCGTTCAAAGGTGAATCCCGCCTTGCGGAGTCGCAGCGCCCAGGCGTGGTCACGTTCCCAGTTCTTCCAGAAATCGTCCTTGGAAGGGAGGTTCTGCAGCTTCAGGTCGATCGGAATTTCGGCGGCACAGCTCCAGCCGCTCGACAGTGTTGAGCTGCTTGTCGTCGCAGTATTGCGTGATGGGAATGCCCTGTACTAATTCCATGGCAAAGTAGGGCAGACCGCTCTCGGTGCAACCGGCATCCAGCACCCGGGCAATGTTGGGGTGGTCCATCATCGCCAGTGCCTGTCGCTCGGCCTCGAAGCGGGCGATTACCAGCCGGCTGTCCATGCCTGGCTTGATAATCTTGAGCGCAACACGGCGGCGGACAGGCTTCTGCTGCTCGGCCATATAGACCACGCCCATGCCCCCTTCGCCGATTTGCTGTAGCAACTTGTAGGGGCCGATAACAACGCCCGGGCCTTCCGAAGTGTGCATAGAAGTGAGATCAACTTCACCATCGGCGGCCGGCGGCTGATTTAGAAAGCTTGGATTTCTGTAATATCGCTCATGTCGCCATTATATATTTCAGCGTTGTTGCGTTTTTGCCTGCCTAACGCCCTGCGTTCGCTCGCCGCGGCCACCGTGCTCGGTTGTGCATTCAAATCCTGTCGGGGATATTTGCTCTCCGCCCCTAGTGCTCATGCGTGGAATAGTTTTCGAGCAGCTGACGCATCTGCCGTGGGTAGTCGGTAATCAGAGGAATGTTATTTTGCAGCAATAGCTCTGCCATTGCTTGTTGTTTTTGCGTTGGTAAAAGCTCCGGATTGATTTCGTTATAGGTCCAGGCTACAGGCCGGGCGCCAATCGCAACGATTCGCGAAATGGCTTCGCCGGTAAGAGACGGGAGCGTTAGATTGACGGTCTGTGGTTGAATGGGCAGAGAAGCAAGCCGCTTGTCGATCTCCGCCAAGGTCAGATCCCACGGCGCTTCGTTGCTGCTCAATAGCACGCCGAGCGGCACTTCTAAAGATGGAGATTGCATTTTCACTAGGTTAGAAACTTCGAACGAGCTGACCAAAAAATTCTTTGCCTTCCATCCTTGCTGCAAACGCTGGCGGAGTGCCGCGCCTAAAGGCTCGGCGAGGTCGCCAGCTTTCATTTCGATGTTGACGACAAATTCTTCCTCGGAATGACTGTTTCGGTACCGTTGGCGCGACTGATCGACGAGGTCCAGCACCTGATCGAGCGTGGGAATCCGCTGGTCGCTCAGGTTCGGACTGCAATTTTCTTTTAGTTTTAAAACCTGCAAATCGGCAAACGATTTTGTCACAATTTTTCCGCTGCCGTTGGTTAAACGATCCAACTTGTCGGCATGGAATACGACCAAGACTCGATCGGTCGTGAGAAAGACATCCAGTTCGATGCCGTCGGCTTCCTGCACGATGGCAGCTTCAAATGCTGCCAGAGAGTTTTCCGGCGGATTTTGCAGGCCGCGACATCCGCGGTGTCCCCAGACGGCTGACATTGTTTTCCTCCGGTGCGCACTTGAACTCTGGCGGCACTTCAATTTTAACCAATCGCTACGCCGGATGTTCAGGCAATTAGTTGCAGCGCGGAACGCAACTCATCAGCGGTAGATGGACGAACCAGCCGGGCGACCTCCGTGCCGTTTTTCAGGAAAATCAAAGTGGGCCATAACTTCACATGAAACGATCGGCCCAATGCGCGGCCAGGGCCATCTTCGACGCCCAAATGTTTCACTGTAGGGAATGTTTGTAGCGCCTCTGCAATTATTGGCCACGCTGCGCTGCAGTAACCACACCAGTTTGTTCCGAAATTCAAAACAAGGGGTCCCTCCAACGCGTCGACATCGCTGCGTGAAAGCCCAGATTTATAGATGGCCTCTTGTGAACTCATGGTGGAAATCGAAAGTGAGGGATTATGCGACAGGCTGATGTTTCATCATACCAGCCCAGCCAAGTTCCCTGGGCGGATGAATCGTTGGTTTCCCCGTGGTTTCCGGCAAGAAATAATTTTTCTTATTGCGTGCCCCCCTCCGGGGCAGCGTGCCGCTTTATTAGGTAGAGGCATTAAGCCTGGTCGACGACCTGCGACGAAAACCGACCAAACCACGCAGATTTTGAAAACCGCTCTTTTCAATTAGGGAGAACGACCATGAACCGCTCATTCATCACCTCGCTTGGAATTGTGATTTGTGTGACGGGCTGGTTGACACTTGCAAAAATGCAAACTGTGTCCGCCGCCGAAAGTCGTTCGGCATTCCTGGCAGGCCGTGCGATGCTGCACACGAAAAATCCGCAGGCTGAAAAAACCAAGAACCTGCGCGATGGCGTCAATTACGATGATGTAAAATCCAATCTCACGCCGGAAGGGGGACGTGACGCCAAATACGTCCAAGTTTGCTGTGCCGAAACTCGCCCGCCGATGTTGCAGTACCATCCGCAGGTAACGCTGGAAAACTGGCAGACTTCGTATGATGGTTCCGAGCGGTCCAACTACCGTGGCGATGGCGAAATCCGGCACGGCGTAGAAAAAATCGTGGACTGGGATTACCCAGTGCAACAGCGGCACATGTGGGCCTAAGTCAACCACATACTGCTGCAAACGAAGCAAAACGGCCTTCGCAGTGAGGCCGTTTTTCTTGCGCAACGGGCATCTTTACGGCAACCAATCCTTCGTTTGCTTGGCAAGTTCTTCTCGCAGCCGACGCCACCGCCGCTTGACGGTGCTTTCGTCAACGGATAATAGCCGGGCCACTTCCTGTTGCGACAGCTCCAAAAAGAACAGCAGGTTTACAAGTTCTCGTTCATCGTCGGGGAGCGATTCCACGAATTGGTGGAGCTCGAGCCAGTCTGCCAATCGTTCCGGGCCGTCGACACCTCCATGAGGAACCGACTGCGCAATTTCGTCGATGGGCGCTTTCACATGGGCTGGGGAATTTTCCGGCAACTTGGTGATGCGCTCGCCGCGCGAGGTCATGAATTTGGCCCGGCCGAAATACTTCCGCGACAAATCGAGCAATACACGGCGAATTTCCGTGGCGGCCAGTCCGTGGAACTCGCGCACGGTGGTTGGGTGCACGTCTTTCAGCGCCAGCCACAACCGCAGCATGGCGCTTTGCATTACGTCGCCCGTCTGTTCGAACGTTCGCAGGCGATTGAACTGATTCAGCATGCGGCGCGCCAACATATTGAATCGCTCGCTGGCAAACTCGAGGAGTTGGTTTCGCGCGGCTGCATCGCCTTGACGCAGGCGATCTAAGCACTGTTGCAAATCGTCGGTGGTGATTTCGCCCATGACGGAACCAACTCCGGGCTGCACTACTCGCGCGAAGTTACGACCGAAGCGTTCGCAGATGCTTCGGTGGAAGGGAGCAGCGCTGCTCCGATTAGTTGTAGTCGATGCTCTAGCCGATGGGCAAGTTAGCCAGCATGTTTGCACATAGCCCGACTGTCAGTCGGGCAATTCGGCCTTAGCCTGCTGTCACCCAATGCACCAAATTGCGACAGTAAGTATGATGGACGGAACCAGAAAACCTCGCGTTTTATGCCCGCTTCACGTACCACCATTTCATTTCTCGACGCAAAAACGCCATTATTTGTGGGCGTCGATGTTGGGGGTACGAACACTAAAATTGGATTGGTGGACGATTTAGGCCGCACACTCTCGTTTCTCTCCATTGCCACCGAGGAGCCTGCTGGACCCGAGGCCGGCATCCGCCGCATCGGAAATGCCGTGAGGCAAATGATCATGGTGGCGGGCTTACCGCCGGGAAGTGTGGCACGTGTGGGGCTGGGCACGCCGGGTCCGCTCGATTTGGCAACGGGGACACTCGTGGCTCCGGTGAACATGCCGCACTGGCATAACTTTCCCATCCGCGATCGGCTCGCTCAGGCGTGCAACCTGCCAGTAACCTACGGCAACGACGCCAGTGCCGCTGCCTTCGCCGAATATTGGTTGGGCTGGGGGAGCGTGCAAAGCCTGGCCATGTTTACCCTGGGCACTGGCATCGGGGGTGGCATCATTGTCGATGGTAAGCCGATCGACGGGCAACACAGCCTCGGCGGCGAATACGGTCACGCCATTATCGATTGCAGTGAAACGGCCCGGCTATGTGGTTGTGGTCAGCGTGGTCACTTAGAAGCATACGCCAGTGCCACCTCGGTGGTGAAGTGCACGAATGAAGAATTGCAATCGGGCAGAAAATCGTCGCTCACTTATCGAATGGAACAAGGCGCACCACTGACGACGCTGTTGCTGGCCGAAGAAGCCGAAAACGGCGACGCATTGGCGCTGGAAATTGTGATGGATACGGCCCGGTACATGGCGGTGGGCATCGTCAATATCATGCACACCATCGATCCTGAAATCATCATCCTCGGGGGCGCGATGAATTTTGGCGGAATCCAGTCGCAGCTGGGCAGGCGGTTTTTAGAGCAAATTCGCCAAGAAGTGCGTCGCCGAACCTTTGCGATGCTGGCCGATCGAACGAAAATTGAGTTTGCCCGGTTAGAATCGGACGCCGGTTATCTCGGCGCCGCCGGCTTGGCACGCACCGAATACTATCAGTCAAAAAATGTGTGAGATGGATTCAAGCTTATTTGGCGGCAATCTTCGTAACTATTGATCGGCCGCTATTTCCGGACTTCGTTTAAAACGATTTGCCAAGTTGGATATTTTGGCGAATTGCCGTGCGATAGCGTGTGCACCAAATCCAGCAAGCTGGGGTCAAAAAACTCGGCTAATCCCAGCACCGTCAGTGCGGAATGCGGCTGAAAGGCAGATCCCGACTGGTATTCTTTTGCGCCGGCTTCCGCTCGTTTGCGATCGAAACTGACTTTTGAGTTTACAAATTCGGCGTGCGTTTTCGTGCCTTGCGCATAAGGCAGAAGAAACTCGATTGTTTTGCCAAGGCTGCCTCCCTTAGGCGATTGATAGGAATACAAATCGACGCCGTTGGCTTTGGCTGCGATGGCCAACGTCAGCAAGGGAGCCAGATCATAAAGATGATAATGCAGGGCGTCGCGCTCGTGAAAATCATACGTGCTGCCGTCCGGTTCAATGTTGTGTTCGATTTGCTCTTTGTACATTCTTACCGTCGTGTCGATCAGCGCCTGGTCGGGCAACAAAAAGGCGATCAGGCCCACAATTTTTAAGCGGTGGCTATGCCAATTGTTGAAATGATTATTGTCCTTGCTTTTCGCCGTGGCCAGTTCCACAGCGGCGACGCCTCGCAAATACGCATCCACGGCTTGGCGCTCGTCGGCGGAAAACGTGCTGCGAGTTAAATCGTAATTGAACAGCAACGGTTCCAAGTTCGTGTCGTCAATCGGGTCCCCTTTGGAGTGGTTGGTTCCCGCCCACACTAGAAGGAACTCGCGCGATTTGTCCGCATATTTTGGCTCGGCGGTTACGGCGTAGGCGAAGGCGAGTGCCTCCAGCTTCCCCATGTCGGCCAGGCTTTCCTCGGTTTTCAATTTCACGGGATCCTTGGGCAATTTTCCTTCTGTCTGAATTTTGTCGATGGGCTTAGGCTGGTCGTTCAATGCCTGGTCTGCCTGACGCTTGAACGCGGCAAACATCGCCCCGGCATCCTTATCGCCGTGCACGATTTCCGCTAATCGTTTCCGTTGCACATCGGTCAGCGAAATAGATTGGGCCACGCCCATGGCAGTTCCGAAGACGCCAAGCCAGCTTAACAGCGAGCAAACGATCAGCGTGATCCAAAATCGCATGGCCTAACGGGGCGCCTCGCTCAAGTTTGAATTGCGGATTCGTAGGTCAGGCAATGTGGGCATGGACGGCTTTGCAAAACCCACGCTTTTCGTGCCCGGATTCCGATCGAACTGTGGCAACTAATGCTGCAAGTATTTATTCTAACGTAGGTTACATCCATTCCGCTTCTTGAGGAATGCAAAAACCAATAAAATGCGGAAAGAAATTTGAGCAACTGTTGTAACGATTAACCGGCTTTTGGAAATAACTAGTGTCGGTGTTTGCGCGGGCCGTAAACTTCGATTTTTGCTCGGCTGGAAGGTGGGGGGACGCGTGGAGCAAGAAAATACCGAAAAACTGGCTCGCCTGTGGACGGAGTCGCAGTCCGTGGTGGCGGCTTTCGTATTTTCTTTTGTTCGAGATTTTCATGCTACGGAGGACATCGTTCAGCAGGTGGCTGTAGTGCTGGTCCGGGAATTTGAAAAATATGATCCGGCTCGGCCTTTTCTCCCCTGGGCCATGGGAATTGCAAAGAACGTGGCTTTGAAGGAGCGTCGCGAAATGTTGAAGGATGCCAACCGGCTATTAGAGATGGGCTTAATCGATCAATTGCAGATGGCATTTGAAGGGAAGTCGGATGAATGGACGGCCACGCGCCGGGCCTTGCGATTGTGCTTGGAAAAGCAAAGACAGCGACTGTTGGAAGTTTTGCGTTGGAGATACGCGTTCGATTTGAAGCCGCAGGAAATTGCTCAACGAATGGGCATTACTTCCGGGGCGGTGCGCGTCATGTTGCACCGTGCTCGAAGCGGCTTGCGAGATTGTATTCAGCGCAAATTGAATGCCAGCGCCTAAGAAAACGTCCTCATAGGATCCCCGCGGAATGTTGCAGCTAATCGACGATTATCTGGATGGCACGGCCGATAACGCGGCGATCGCGCAGCTCAAGGCCTGGTTGGAAGCCGATGGGGAAAACGTGGAAATTTTTGCGCGCGAGGTGTTTTTTCACCAACAGTTGCGCGAATCGTTGTTGGCCGAGAATTCAGCGCGCTTCCTCAAAGAATCGTCGAACCCCGCCGCGGCCGAAGGCATTGCGGAGGAGCAAAGCAAGCCGGCTCGTTTCCCTCAGGGATTAGGCGGCAGCTTCTTCACTTGGCCACGTTCGCCGCTGGGGATGTTGCTGCTTTTCGTTGTCGCGATTGCCGCATGCTGCTATGCCGCGTTTCGCATAGGGGCGATGGGCAATTTCGCGGATCCCAGAGCGACGCAGCGAGTGGCGGGCGATAAAGGGGATGCGGTTCCTTATGTGGCAAAACTGGTCAAAGTCACCAATTGCCTGTGGGATTCCACGCATAGTACCGCGGCTTTGAAACGCGATAGTGAGCTCAGCCCTGGTCAATCGCTCTGTTTGCTGGAGGGTGTGGCCGAAATCAATTCGGTCTTGTCCGATGGGAAAGTCGGGCAGTTTATTCTCGAAGGGCCCGTCAGTTTGATGATGACCAGCCAAGGCGTGCCTAGTTTGCAGTACGGAAAAGTCTCGGTGGCGATTAGCGGGGAGAGCGACTTCTACGCTCTGGAGACCGGCTTGGGCAGCGTGATTGCCTCGAACGATGCCTCATTTGGCATTATTTCTTATGCCAATAAGGTGGAACTGCATGTGTTTTCCGGCGGCGTAATTTTTGATCCGTCGCAATTATTTTCTGCCGGCAATTTGGCCGGCCCGCTTCCCGTGGCTGCGGGCAGCTCGCTACGAGTTTCGGTGGATGCCGAGCGATCGATCGCCGTGCAAAAAGGAATGGCTGAGGAGGGGGCGTTTATTACGCAGGCCTCCATGAATGCCAGCCATTTGAACATTCCCAAAAATTATGTGACGGCGATCAAACAGGCTAAGCCGGTGGCCTACTGGCGGTTTGATAACGTGCAAGAAAATTTAGTTCCCAACGAAATGGGCGATCGCTTTGCTTGCCGCATTGAAGGGCACGTCGACTGGCGCACCTATCCCAATGGAAATCAAACGGCCGAATTCGGCATGTCGTCGCAATCGGGTTTATTATTGTCGAACGACGATTTGGCGGACGCTTTGAAGGATGCCTATTCCATCGAATTCTGGATGAAGCCCGGCTATTGCCAGTTTGGTTCGATCTTTTTGCTGGTGAAGTGCAACGCCGATAGCTCCAAGCTCCCGCTGCACGGGGCCATGGTCGAGCTGATTGGGCCGGCATCGGATCCGAGTTCCAGCGCGTCGCAAATCGATCGGATTCGCTTTTTGCACCGCAATCCACCGGGCATGTCGCCCAAAACGGGAACATCGTGCTATTCCAACGTGACGTATACGCCCCGTATTTGGCAGCATGTGGCAGCGGTCAAGGACGGCGTGCAAATGAAATTATTTTTAGATGGAAAAGTGGCGGCGGAAGCGACGGATACCACCGACACCCCCGCCGGATTACGCATTTTAATGGGCCAGTTATTTACGTTTACCTCCGGACCGAATGCGGCCACGCGGCCTTTTGTGGGCGAATTGGACGAAGTTGCCTTGTACGATCGGCCGTTGACCGAAGCGGAAATTAACAAGCACATTCGATTGGTGCGCACGGCCGCGGCCGATGGCAACACATGGTAGCCGGTTAGGCAAATTGGAATTGTGTCGGAAGCAAATTGAAACATGACGCCAATGGCCAGCATATTCATTGTTTAGCAAAGAGACATGATGAAAGTCCAAAAGCTAACGCTCGGTTATTTGTAGCAAAAAGAGTTGGAGGCCAAGGGGGCACTCTTAATCCCCCCCCGATGCCCCCTTGGCCGAAGACTTTTTTTGCCAATGTCAGGCGAATCCCACGAGCAGCAGTGGAAAACAAATCAATGCGAAACCAATCACCCCTAAACTAGCCGTTTGGGTGTGAAAAGAATATGTGTAAATGCTTGCTTTGTAACGAGTTTGGGTTTAAATATAGAGAATTACGAGGATCTTGCATTCGACGTTGTGGGCATCAACAACGTTTGCAAAATTGCATCTCAATGTTCCGGACTCGGGGGCTATTCCGGAAAAATTTTCGGTAGGTAATTGGTGACGGGGAAGTGTATCGAAGTTGCAGCGACCCTGTGGTGAGTGCACTTCGACGCTCTCCATGTAAAAGTTCGTACGATTTCGAAGAGATACAGCTCAGATTCAGATCGAATCGGGGGATTCAAGTCTTAGGGGGAACCTATGTTTGCCAGCCAGCGTATGCCATCGGCACACTCTATTTCCATACGGTGCAATATGAGAATGATTCTGAAACAATCTTGCGGTGCAAGCCGTGGCTATTTTTTGATTGTGGCGATCTGTCTGGCAATGATGACTGGGGCAATTTCCAGAAGCGCTAAGGCTGCGGTCGACACCTGGCTGGGCAATGATCCGACGGCCATCTGGAGCGACGGCGCGAACTGGACCGGGGGGAACAGTCCTCCCCTGAGCGGCGACTCGCTAGTGTTTGGAGGCGCAGGTTCCAATGGCACGACGCTGACCGACGATTTAACAAGCAGCGCGTTCCAAATCACCGGCATCACTTTCAATGCCGGTGGCAGCGCGTTCATAATCAACGGCAATGCAATTGGACTCAACGGCGGCATTACCGATACCTTTGTTGGCACCGAAACCGACAATCAGGCCATCGACTTACAGGCCACCGACACCATCTCGGTTGGCACAGGCACTACAGCATCAACGCTTGTGCTCGGAGGCAACATCAGCAGTGGCAGCGGCACGTTCGGTTTGAACTTTGTCGGCGGAAGCACTACCGCCTTCAGCGTTTTATTTCTTACCGGTACCAACACCTACACGGGTGGAACATCCGTATCGGGCGGAATTCTCAGCATCAATAGCGATGCCGCATTAGGGGCTACGTCGGGCGCTTTAACTTTTGCCACAAATAACAGCACGCTGCGTGCGGGCGCAGGGCTAGTGACTCTCGGAGCCAGCCGAAGCATCTCGATTAGCAGCGGCGTTACTGCCGTGGCTTTTGACACAGGCGCAAACACGCTGGTCATCAATAGCAACATTACAGCTGCCTCAGGACCGGTCACCTTGACAAAGTTGACGAGCAGCACCGGCATGATTGTCCTCGGGGGTAACAACAGTTTCGTCGCTGGCAGTTCATTTCAATTCGCGAATACCACCGCCGGCACCACCATCGATGACGGCATTTTGCGTTTGACCAGCAGCAATGCTCTGGGCTCGAACGCTTTCACCCTCGACAACGATTCCGGCAATAACGGCAACACCGTCGATTCAGTCGTGGAGTTTAGTGGCGGCATCACCATCGGCAGCAACGTGACGTATTTCAGCCGCACGAAGAATTCCGGCAATCCCATGTTCCGAAACATTTCGGGAAACAATACGTACGCCGGCACCTTCGACCTGAGCAGTTCCGGCGGTTTAGGAACCGTCGAATCGGCCGATCCCAACGGCACGTTCACCATGTCGGGTCCCATTACTACCGGCCCCGGCCCCAGCGGAGCAACTGGTATCGCTGCCCGCTCCCTGATGTTTTCCGGCAACGGCAACGGAATTATTTCCGGCGTGATTCAAAACGGAACATTTGGCTTGAACAATGTCATTGTAAGCGCCAATTACAACACCACCTGGACTTTCACCGCTGCAAATACGTTTGCCTCCGGAACCTCGACGTTTTGGGCGAACGGCGGCACTTCGATCATCGATTACAATGCCGGCGGTTTGCTTCCCGCCACCACCAGCTTAACGATGGATGGCGGCAATTTCACGATGAAAGGCAATTCGTCGGGCGCTACGGCCCAAACATTTGTCGGCTCATTTATCATTGGCGGTAGCGCTAACGGCAACCTCGGCGGCGGCGGCACCATTGCCATTAATCCTAATGGCGGCGGCGGCACGACCTTGACTTTGCCCAACACTTGGACCCGTAACGCAGGAGGAACGGTTCACTTCGATCTGTCGCAGGGAACCCTCAGCAGTCCGGCCTCCGTGTCGTCGAATCCCACGACGATGACCAATGGCATTTTCGGCTTTGCCACGGTCAACGATGGCGCCGGTATTGGATTCGCCACCATCAACAGCGGCGCCGTGGCACGCTATACCGGCGCAACTCCACTCACCAGTGCCGGTAATTCGGCCACAACCAATTTCAGCACTTCAGGCGCCCTGATAATGGCGGGCACATTTGCTGCCAACTCGCTAGCCATCGACACCAGTGGCGGCGCCGGCAGCTTGGACCTTGGGGCGCCGGCCAACGTGATGACCGTAACCACCGGCGGTTTGCTCTTTACAGGCGCAAATGACTTCAACATTACCGACGGCATCGTGAAAAGCGGCACGGCAACGAATTCCGATCTGATTATCAATCAATGGGGAGCCGGCAAACTCACCATTAGCGCGGTAATCGCCAACGGAACGGGAGCCTCCACCCTGACTAAATCGGGCTCGGGAACTTTAATTCTGGGAACGACCAATACCTATACGGGCCGGACATTTATCAATGGCGGCACTATTTCCATGGCGGCGGACAATTTAGGCGCTACCACCTCGCCCGTTACCTTCAATGGCGGAATCCTGCAGGCGACAGGCAGCTTCTCCTTAAACGCCGGGCATGCGATGACCATTAATAGTGCCGGCGCTATTTTCGACGTCACCGGCAGCAACAATTTGACGGTGGCCAGCAATTTGGTGGCTACTGCAACGGGTGTGAATGGAAACACGGGCAATTCGCCAGCGGCCATTACCAAGCTGAACACGGGCACGCTTACCCTGACCGGGACGAATTCCTACGCCGGCGGCACCTTCATCAATGCCGGCACATTGATAATCAGCAGCGATGGCAATCTGGGCGCTACCCTTCAAGGCGCTGCCAGTGGCCCGGGTGTTCCCGATATCAATATCATCTTTAGCGGGTCCAGCACGCTGCAATCGAACGCTACGGCACTTTCTTTGAATGTCAACCGCACGACGTTGATCGACAGCGGAGTCACCGCGAATTTGATCCCACTTACCGGAAGCAGCACTAACAGCTTCACGCTGGCCGGCGCCATCACCAGCCAATCCAGCAGCGGCAATTTGGCGATTGGCAACGGCACCACGACCGGCAGCGTCGTGCTTACCAGTGCAGCAAGTACCTACACTGTTCCGACTACCATCAACAGTGGCACGTTGACCGTCAGTTTTCTCGCCGACGGCGGAAATCCCAGCAGCATCGGCGCTTCCACCAATGCGGCCAGTAATTTGGTGTTTAACGGCAACAATACCGAACTCAACTACACCGGCGCCACAACCAGCACCAACAGAAATTTCACGATCAACTCCACGATCGGCACTCCTCTGACGGCAATTTTCGGCGTCAGCACCGCTGCAACGCGCTTGACCATGTCGGGCACAGAAGCCGCGGCGAATAATGCCAGCCTCACGAAGGTTGGTCTCGGCACCTTGGTTTTCACCGGTACGCACACCTATACCGGCGCAACCACGGTTAGTGCCGGCACCCTGCTGGTAAATGGCAGCTTATCGGCCAGCTCGGCCGTCAGCGTCAGTGGTACGATTGGCGGCACGGGCAGCGTTGGGGCGCTAACCATTAACTCCGGTGGTACTTTATCGCCGGGCGACCCTCTAGTGAGTAATGGCGTTAGCACTACATTCGCGCCGACTTCGCTGACGTTTGCGAATGGCTCGTTAATCAGTTTCGATTTTAACACCGGTTCCGCGCTTTCGACCGGGCACGATATTGTTACCGTTTCCAACGCGAATGGTTTGGCGATCAACGGCGGGGCGCTCAGTTTGATTCTGGCCGGCACCGCGGGCACTGCCACGCCCACTCCGTTTGCCACCAACGGCACCTACGATTTGTTTAATTACACGACCGGCTTTACCGGCCTGCTGAGCAATCTGTCCATTGCGAACGCCCAGTCCGGGAAGTCGTACAACTTTGTCAACAATACCTCGCTGCATGAAATCCAATTGACCATCGGCACCAGCACCAGCGGCTCCTGGACCAACGGATCGGGCAATGAGCTGTGGACGAATTCCGCCAACTGGGTAAGCAGCAGCATTCCCAATTCCCAAGGCGCCACCGCCAACTTCAGCACCGATTTGATCGGCGGCGACGGAGTGGTGCAGCTCAATGGCGGAAAGACGGTCGGCGGTTTGGTATTTAACAACGGCGTACCGTTCGATTTGATTGGCACCACCGCCAATCACACCGGCTCAACTCTGACCGTTGACAATGCTTCGGCGGGCGCTTCGATCAACGTTCTCAATGGCACGCACACCATTGAAGTGCCGATGGCGCTTAACTCCAGTGCGCAGATTTCCACTGCCACGAACACCAGTTTGACCATCAGCGGAGCCATCAGCACCAGCACGGGTCAAGGGGTGAGCGTTTCTGGCACCGGCGTGGTCATTTTGACCGGCAACAATAGTTACACCACCACCACCGTTGGCGCGGGCGCCACACTCGCGATTGGCGGCGACGCCGTCACCATTGGCGCTGGCGGGACGAGCGGCACGTTAGGTACCGGCAATGTCACGCTGGGTGCCGGCGCGAATTTGATATTTAATCGCAGCGATAGCGCTTTAAACGTCGCCAGTAACATTCTCAGCAGCGGCAATGTGCTCATGAACGGCTCCGGCGCCATTACACTGTCGGGAGCCAACTCCTATGCCAGCCTCGCGGTGAATAGCGGTACCGTGAATCTCAATAACGCCAGCGCCCTACCCAGCGGCGCGGCTTTAACCGTCGGCAACACCAACGCGAATTTGAACGCCACGTTGAACTTGAACGGCAATAACGCTTCCGTCACCAACTTTAGTTTGCCCATCGCGGGCGCTGTGGTTACCGATAATTCAGCGACTCCAGGCGTAACCTCCTTGTCGGTCGCAATGAGTGCTGCCACCGATATTTTGGGCCAAATCACCAAGGGCACAAACCGTGATATTGCGCTCACCATTGCCGCGGGGGGCAATACCGTAACCTTCGATACCACGAGTGTGAATACTTACGGCGGTGGAACCACGGTAAATTCCGGCGTCATCAACGTGCTCAACAACAGCGGATTGGGCACCGGGCCAATTACCGTGAATGGCCCCAACACCGGTTCGCCGGTTGCCAGGTTGCAATTGCACGACGGCGTCACGCTGACACCCAACATTGTCATCAACACGGTTTCGCCCGGCACCGGCTTAGGCGCCTTGACGACCGATGCTATCTCGTTATCGGGCACTGCTACATTTTCTGGCTCGATTACGATTAACGCCGCCACGGGCAATGGCGGTGACATTGTCGGACCGGGCGCAGGGTTGTTGAGTTTTACCGGGCCAATTACCACCGGCTCCGGAGTTGCCGCACTCGTGGTTCGTGGCGGGAATGTGCAACTTTCCGGTGGCGGAAGTTATCCGCAAATCAGTATTACCGGGAATGACACGACGCTAGGAGTCACCGGTGTCACCAGTATTGGTGCAAATAACGGTATTGCCCCCAATGCGGTTGCCGCCCTGGGTGTAAGCGGCAATGGCACACTGACGACGCTGGATTTGAACGGCTTTAACCAGACCTTAGCGAGCATTGTTACCAGCCAATCCAATAGTACTGCAAATACTTCAACAATCACCAACTCCTCGACAACGAGTGCCTCAATACTAACCTTGGCGCCCACGGCTACCACGAATGCCTCCTTCGCCACCAATACCGCCACGGTGGGCACAGCGTCGATTACCGATAGTGACTCGACCCACCCACTAAGCGTTGTGTTGAACGGCGATCCGGCAGGCATTCAGCAATTTCTGGTTGGCACGGGCGGCGGGTTTACCTACCACGGAAGCACCACGCTCACCAGCGGCACCCTCGTTGTCGACGATATTGAAAACGGCGGCTCTTCCAGCAGCATCGGCGCCTCGGACAGCACCGCCACCAATTTAGTTTTCAATGGCGGCACACTGCAACTCACGGGCGCCACCTCCCGCAACACAGACCGCAATTTCACCATGAACGATGGTAAAACAGCGACCATTGATGTCGTCACTGCCGGCGCCAGTCTCACGCTGAACGGCAACGCCACGGTCAGCGGAACGGAGAGCTCCAATCACGCCAGTTTTTCCAAGCCGAATAATCCGGGCGCCATTATCGTCAATGGCACCATGGGGTATCACGGCAATACGACCATCGGCGGAGGCATGCTGCAGGTAAACGGAACTCTAGGAGCCGCCGGTTCAACGGGAAACATTAGCGTGGCGTCCAGCGCCGTGCTGAATGGCACGGGCAGCATCAATGGCGTGCTCAATCATAATGTCGCGGGAGCAATTATTAGTGGCGGCACCCACGTGCTAGTTGGAAACGTGGTTTCCGGCAATGGTGGAACTTTAACTTTCGACAATGGTTTAACGCTCAACGGCGGCACCGTGCGTTATTATGTCGATCAAAGCAACTCGTCGACACAAGATTTAATCAACGTCGCCGGCGCCGGCTTAACCATTGGCGCAAGCATCACGCCGCTTGACATGGAGCTGCAAAATCCGAACTCCACTTCTCCGGCTACCTTCCAATATACTCTATTCACCCTGCCCAGCACGGAAACCTCGATTGCAAATCTTGCCAACTTGCAAATCACCTCCAGCAATGGCGGGCGAACAGGTTTTAGCCCGATCAGCCTCATCGCTGGCGGTCCAACCGGCAGAGAGCTGGTTACCACGGTGACGTTTGGCTCAGGCCACGATTTGGATTGGAATTCAACTTCGGATTCGAATTGGGACACGACCCATGCCAATTGGTTCGATACGACAAGCTCCCTAAACAACCAGACTTATTTCCAAGGAGACAATGTCCACTTCGTCGATAACAACACGCATCCTGTGCCGGGTGGACAATTGCAAACGGCAATTGCTTTGAACACAACCGTAACCCCCGGTTCGGTAACTTATAACGCTTCGACCAATAATTACACCATTTCGGGAATTGGAAAAATCAGCGGCGCTGCCACGCTGAGCGTAGGTACTGGCACAAGTACCGGAACGCTCATACTGGAAACCAACAACGATTACTCCGGCACCACCACTGTCAATTCCGGCACGCTGAATATTGGCGGCGGAACGGCGTCCGGATCGCTGGGCACAGGGTCCCTGCAAATCAACAGCCCTGGCAATTTGATTTACAGCCGAAGCGATTCGACAACCTTCGCGCCGACTTCGGTGAGTGGCAACGGTAATTTAATATTTGCTGGAACGAATAACGTAACGGCTCAGAATGCAGATTTAGGCGGATTCGGCGGCACCTTGACCGTACAATCGGGCATTGTGCGTCCGGCCAATACGAATAATCCGCTGAGCGGCAGCAACAACATCGTTCAAAATGGCGGCGAATTGTACTTCGACACCGGCAGTAACCACGCTCCCAGCCAGCCGATTACCATCAACGGCACGGGCACCGGCGCCAGTGGCGCAAATAACGATGGCGCCATTCGCGTGGGAGCGGCCACGACCACCACTGTCAGCGGCACGGTCACCGTGGGCTCCAACGCACTCGTGGGCTTGGACGGCGGAGCAACTTTGGCCTTAACCAACAGCACCGCACTTTCCGGAACCAATACCACGCTGTCGGTCACCGGCGGCGGCACGCTCTCGATTAGCGGCGACGTGAATTTGGGCGCGACGGGCGGCATCGTGACGGTAGCCGGCAGCAACATCCAATTCGCCCCCAATGCCGGCACGACTATTAACGTGAACAGCCCATTGACTGGCGCGGGGCCACTTACCATCACCACCGCGGGCACGGGCAACGCGCAAGGTTCGCTGGGCACTACCGTTTTGAATGTCGACAGCCCTTCCTATACTGGCAACATGACCATTGGCAATGGCTCTGGTAATTTAGAAATTACCACGGGCGGTGCGTTGGGTTCGCCCACGACGGGCACTTTCACGATTGGCGGCAGCACGAATAATACGAATTTGGTAGGTACTTTGTTGCTAAATCCAACGTCGGCCGGAATTACCGTAACTAAGCCGATGTCGCTTGGTGCACGACAAGGAAATGGAATCAATGTGTTCCACATTCAAAATGTGGCAGGTAACAACATTTTGTCTGGCGCCATTACACTACTTTCCGGAGGCAGCGACTATAATCTCGATTCCGATGCCGGCTCGCTAACCATTCAAAGCCAAATTGCCATTCCTAGCGCTCTCACGACGCTCCGCAACGTAAAACTATCGGGTGCAGGCAACGGAACTTTGGCCGGTGGAATTGCAGATTCCGCGGCCGGAGCGGGCATGATGAACTTGGTCAAAAGCGGCAGCGGCACCTGGACCATCGGTACGGCCAGCAGTGTTCGCGGCGGATTAACGTTAAACGACACCGGCACGCTCTCCACCGGCGGCCATAACCTCACGTTCAGCGGCAACACCGCAACCCCAGGCACAGGCACTACGGGAACGTTGAACCTGGCCAGCGGCACGCCGACCATCGACTTGAGCAATGGCAGCAGCATTTTGACATTCGACGACAGCAGCGCCGTTTCCTGGAGCGGCAGCTCCTTGGCAATTGCCAACTGGACCTTCGGAAACGATGCCTTGTACGTCAGTAAGAGTTCCGTCGGGTTGAACTCCACGCAGCTCAGCCAAATCGATTTCACCGGATTCGCTCCGGGCGCTCAAATTCTAGGTGACGGCGAAGTCCAGCCCCTTGGCTTTGCGACGCTGCTCGGCGACGTCAATTTGGATTCCCATGTCGACAGCCGGGACCTAATCGCTCTGATGAGTGAACTTATCAACACCGCAGGTTACCTCGCGGCGCATCCGGCGTTAACCAACGCCGAGTTACTGGCCATTGCCGATGTCAACCATGACGGCAAAGTTAATAATATTGACGAGCAGGCGCTCATCAATTATTTGCTTGCCGGCCATGGCAGCAATGCACCGGTGCCCGAGCCGGCCAGCTTCCTGCTTTTGGCCCTGGGCGGTTTGGCAGTGGGCGGGCGGTTTTACCGTCGCAAGCGCCGTGCAGTAGTTGAACTTGGAAAAAACGATTGAGCAAAGCTCATTGGCGTCGATCTGCAGCAGGATGACGTAATGAAAGCTTCCGCGGTCCGCAGCAAGCTGTTCAAAAATTTGTCCGTCGCATTCGTTTTCGCGATAATTCTTCCCCGCGCCGCATGCTTTGCCGCCTTTAGCGGCACGCCGGTCACTTTCAACGCTGATGGGGGCTGGTCTTGGTTTTCCGATCCGCGCGCCATTATTACGAACAATCAATTAATCATCGGCTCCATCGCCGGCGCCAATGGCACGATCAATAATGGGAATGGTGGCACCTCTGCGGCGGGAGATGTCGATGTTACCGATTACAATCTCAGCACCCACGCCAACACCGAAACATTGCTGCACGCCGCGTTCAATCAGGACGATCATGCGGATCCGGCCTTTGCCGTTCTGCCCGATGGGCGAATTCTGGTCGAATATCAAACGCATGGAGCCAACAACCTCGTCCAGTGGCGCGTCAGCACTACGGCCGGCGAAGGCACCATGTGGGGGTCCGAGCAAACCTCCACGGTCAACACCACGAATGACGGCAACGGAAACACCTACGGCAACCCGTTCTACTTAAGCGTGCCCAACGAGGTGGTTAGCTTCTCTCGCGCCATTGGGTATGACCCAAACTATTCCACGTATACAAGCCTGGGCAATGCTACGCCTACGTTCACATACGGCGGGCATTGGATGTACTGGCGGAATCCCAACAACGAAGCGCTGACCGGTGGCAATGGCAGGCCGTACGTCAAATACGCCTCCAACGGATCGAACACTGTCTGGTTTGCCACGACCGAAGATAGCCCCCAGAACTATCTCAACAGCCTGTACGTGGGCTACATGCAATTTGCCGCTAATGGCTCGGCGAACATATTTACTTCCACCGGCGCCATGTTGGGCGGCTTAAGCACCGGCACGGCGCCAACCACAGGCGGGGCGAATCCGCCCAGTACCGGCAACGCCGGCGATCTTGCCAGCGGCACCGGCAAAAGCTATCTGCCGACCGATTTCACACAAATTGCCAAGGCGAATGGCGTGGCCGCAGACGGCTTCAACTTAAGCGGCACCAGTTCTTTCGGCGCTGGCTATGTAGGTTGGGCCAGCTCCATGCAGTTAGATTCCAGCGGCAACCCGTACCTCGGCTTTGTGGTCGTTCGCAATCTTAACGGAGCATACGGCAACGATTTGGAATACGATTTCGCCCATCTGGTTGGCGGCGCGTGGCAAGTTTCGCGCGTCGGTTACGCCGGCTTGCCGCTGTACAATAGTCAAAATCAATACGCAGGCCTGCTGGCGGTCGATCCGCTGAATCCGAACAAAATTTATTTTTCCGCCGATGTAAATCCCACCACGAATGCCGCGCTGCTGGGCCCCGATGGCCACCAGCACTGGCAAATTTTCCAGGGCACGTCCTCCGATAACGGCAGCACCTGGAGCTTCAGCCAATTAACAAACACTTCGTCCGACAACATCCGTCCCCAGTTGATCACGGGCAACGACCAGGAAGCGCTGATCTGGATGCAAGGCACGTATGCCGCCTATACAACCTTCAACACCAGCGTCGTCGGGCTGATTGATGTCAATCCGCTCCCCGGTGACATCAACCGAGATGGCCATGTCGATTCAGCAGATATCGTGGCTTTGGAGCAAGCTTTGACTAGTCCCAGCGCCTATACTGCGTTGCATTCTTCGCTATCGGCCAGCGACATTCACACCATCCTGGATGTCAATGGCGACGGCAAAGATACCAACGCCGATGTCCAAGCCCTAATCAACAATTTGCTCAATGGCCAAGGCAGCACTGCTGCGGCGGTTCCCGAACCCGCCGCTGGGCTGCTTTTGGGGCTGGCCGGTGCAGTGCTCCTCGTGGTACAAATCCGGAGGAAGTAGGAATTGGCACAGGGCGTCCGGGCGGCTGCGTGAAGTGTTGTGAAGCAGTCTGGCGTATTGATTTTCCAGCGAGTTTCTTTTTCCGATCGGGCAAATCCATGGATCGTCGGCGGTTTCTCATTCATTCCACGTCGGCGGCAATTGGCGCCGCCGGTTTCCGCAGTTGCTTTGCCCAATCGGCCGATTCCTCGGCCAAGCAACCCCTGCCGGAGGGCAGCGGAGCAAGCCAGTCCGAAGCAAATGCACCCGTTGCCGCGGAGCTGGTTGTCGATTTGCAGTCGCCGTCGCATTTAATTCCGCTCACCTACAACGGGCTCAGTTACGAGCTGGCGCAGCTTAGCAATCCCAACTTTTTCTCCGGCGCCAACAAGGAACTAATCGCGCTATTTCGGTTGTTAAGCCCACAGGGCATTTTGCGCCTGGGGGGCAATAGCAGCGAGTTCTGCTGGTTCAAGGCCGATGCTTCTACCCTCGCCCCGGGAATCGTTCCCGCCGGCGGACCGGTGGCGGAAAACTGGATGCCGAATAAGCTGTTTCAAATCAATCCCGAGGCCGTCGATCGACTGGCAGGGTTCCTGCATGCCTCCGGTTGGCAAGTCATTTACGGGCTGAACTTGGGGCACAGCTCGCCGGAGCGCGCCGTAAAGGAAGCCGAGTATGTCGCGCACGCCGTGGGGGACAAGCTGCTCTATTTTCAAATTGGCAACGAGCCCGATTTCTATCACAACGCCAACAACAAAACGCGGCCGCCGAATTGGAGCTTCGCCGATTATTTGACCGAGTGGACCGCCTTTGCCGATGCCGTCACCGCGCGTGTTCCCGACGCCCGCTTCGGCGGGCCCGATGTCGGCTCCAGCTCCAACTGGATCAACCAGTTCCTCGCCGGCGCGGCGAAAAATCTTGGTTCGCGTTTAATGGCCGTTACCGGGCACTATTACGCCGAAGGGCCGCCGGATGATCCCAAAGTCACCACCAAGCGGCTGCTGCATACCGATTCCAACATTGCCAAGCGCACCCAGTTGATCGCCGAGGCCGCAGCCAAAGATCATGTGGTCTATCGCATGACCGAAGGCAACTCCTGCTATCGCGGCGGCAAGCCCGGCATGAGCGATGCCTTTGCCTCGGCGCTGTGGGCCGGCGATTACATGTTGGCCCTGGCCACCGCAGGTTGCGCGGGGGTGAACTTGCACGGCGGCAGCCGAGAATTTTTACGGGCTTCGCTGGGCGATCACATGCCGGGCGAACTGGTTTCCAAGGCCGGCAGCGCGGCGAAGGGGGGCTATTACACGCCGATCGATGGCGAAGTGGCATCCGGCTTCTCCGCGCGTCCCATCTTCTACGGCATGTTTCTAGCCAACCAACTGGCCGGCGGCAACACGCACGCTGTCACGCTGAACGGTCTGGATGGCGCCAATGTCACGGCGTATGCGGTGGAAAAAGATGGCAAGCTACGGATCGCCGTATTCAACAAAGACGAAACGCGCAATGTACAGCTCGCCTTGCGTGGCATCCCTTCCCAGCAGGCCACGGTGTGGCGGCTGGTTGCCCCGGCGCTCGATTCTACGTCGGACGTAACCTTGTGCGGCTCGGGAATGTCTGCAGCGGGTTGGACGCCTTCGGCTCCAGAAAACTTGTCGTCGGCTGCGGCCGAGGGCTTATCGCTCAACCTGCCCCATGCCAGCGCTGCTTTGATCCTGCTCGAAGCTTGAACTTATCGCCCCGCTACCACAGTTTTGAGTCGCGCTGCGCAAAATTCTCTCTAAAACTGATAGCAGTTTCCCGGGAACTGCTGCGGCGGCTGTGGGTGGTGATGCACTTTGCTTCCGCTGGGTGGCTGGGGTCGACCGAAGGGAGCCCCCAGCGGGCAGCATTCCGAGGGCTCGGAGGCACTCGACCCAGGCCACCCAATGCAGTTCACTTCAAAATGCATCACTACCCGGCTGTGTGCGGCCCTTCAAAATTCTCTGTCGATTTGCCATAATCAACCGCTTCAAGCACCAGCTGCGGATGGCCAACGCGTCCATAGCCCATGCTTCTCCCGGGGGCGTTAGGAATTTTCTTCGAGGCTTGCCGCATGTTCCGAAATTTGAGTCCGGCCGCATTATGCATTACTGGCCGGCAAAGTGAGATCATCGAACTATCGCTGTCGTATGGCTTTAAAGGCATCGATCTCGATCTGGTGGAGTTTCTGCAAACGGTCAACTCGTACGGACTGCCGCATGCCCGCCGGCTAATCGATAGCGCCCGGTTGAAGCTGGGCGCCTTCCGTTTGCCGGTGGTTTGGGACGAAGATGACGACGTTTATAAATCGAGCCTGGCCGCCGCCGACGAGTTGCTGACGCTGGCCGCCGATTTGGGATTAACGCGGGCGGTCACGGCAATTGCCCCCGCCAACGACTTGCGTCCTTATCACGAGAACTTTGAATTTCATCGCCGCCGCTTGGCCGAAGTGGGCGAGCTATTGGGGGCCCGGCGGATGAAGTTGGGGATGGAGTTTCGCTCTGCGCCGGAGCTGCGGAAAGATCGTGCCTTTCAATTTATCCACACGTTTGACGCACTGGCCACGTTGGTGGGGATGATTCGCGCCACCAATGTGGGCGTGGTCGCCGATTTGTTTGAGCTGCATGTTGTGGGCAGCAATTTTTCAGAGGTGAGCAAGCTGGGCGCGGAAAAAATTATATCGGTCATCGTTTCGGATGCGCCGGCCGACAAACCCGCCGCCGATTGCGAGCAAAGCGATCGGCTGCTGGTGGGCGAAACCGGGACGATCGATTTTCCGGCGGTATTAGTGTCGTTGGCCGAGTTGGGCTACGATGGCCCCATCACCCCGGCGGTCGGCCAGCCTGGCATAAAGGGGATGAAGCGCGAGCAAATTGTCCGCACGGCCGGCGAGCGTTTAGCCCAAGCGTGGACAGCGGCGGGTTTAAATGCCGCCGGAAAGCTTTCCCCTGTGAAACAGTAATCTCCCTTGGCAAAGCCTACCGGTTATGCGTTTAGTGCCCGCTGGGCAAGGCACTCCGTGCGTGACCCTTCTGCTGCCCCAAGTTCGTAAGCAAAACGGCCTGTGTCGGCTGTCCGGGAGCCTGTGCGCCCAGCGCTGGTCGATACGGCCGGATTGTTGAATCTAACCGCTCCGGTCGGTCGATTCGAGCTATTAACACCGTTGAGCCGGCCCGCTACAGGCCGTATGGATGCATCACGGTAGTTACTTCACGGATGAACGATGGATCGCACACGTCGCGCAGTTGATTTGCGCACTCTGTTTTGTTGTGCCTGCCTGATGCTGGCCGTATCGTGCGGCTGTGAGCAGCGCTCGTCTGCGCCTTCACCGGAAGCACGCCTGCCGACGCCGTTGTCGGGGGAGTGCATTGGAGTTGGCCAGCTAACACAGCCCCCGCGGCTGGAATGCGCGAACCAGCCGGCCATATTTGCCGACACAGGTTCGACAAAAGATACGGCTGCCGCTGCGGAAGGCGACTCGGACGACGCGGCGGATTCAGACGGAGCGGATTCGGAAGCGGCGGTGGAAGCCGGCTCTGGCGCGTCGCCCGCTGCTGCACCAACGAATCCCGGCACTCTGGCCTCCTCGGAAGCTCCCGTTGCCAGCAAGGTGATCCACAAATCCGAGGAGCGCAGCTCTTCCGACGTGGGGCAATTTGGAGTCACCGCCCAGCGCAGAACCGAAGTGGCGCGGGAAGCAGCTTCGCCCGCCAGCGAGACCTATGCCGCGCTGCCTGTAAAGCAGCTTGTTCCCGCCGCGCCTTCGGCCAGCCCGACGATAACTGCCGCGGTTGCGAAAACCAACGAGCAACCGGAGCCGGCGCCGCTGGTCGAGCTGGCCGCAACAAGTGTCTCTTTGCCTTGGGGGCCCAGCGCAGCATCGCCGGAAATGGCGGCGATTTGCGGGCGGGCCGAGGAAGCAGCCCGCCGCGGATTCAACCTGGCCGAGCGCGGAGCGCTGTATTCCGCCCGAGCGCAATTTATCGAATCGCTGCGCATTTTAGCCGCCGCGCAAGATACGCAGCGCAACACCAATGCCCATCTGCGTGCCCTCAGCGCCGGATTGCGAGCGCTGGAGGAAGTCGACGATTTTGTGCCACACAGCGCGCAACTGGAACCGAATTTGAACCTGCAACTGTACGTTGATTCCCACCGCACGCCGGTGTTGAAAAATCAGATCCTAGAAAACATGGCGGTCCTCGACGCGCAGCGGATGTATTTAGCCTATGCCCAGGAGCAACTGGCCGCAGCCGGGGGCGATCAGCCGGTGGCATCCTTGGCGCTATTGGGGCTAGGTAAAATTTGCACCGTGCCGGCCGAAATGCACGGCCCGCGGGAGCAAATCGCCGAAGCGAAGGCCGTGGTCTATCATCAGGCCGCCGTCATGGTTGAGCCCAAAAACTTTCTGGCTGCCAACGAGCTGGGCGTATTGCTGGCGCACTTTGGCAAGCTGCCGGAAGCCCGCGCCACGCTGGAGCAGGCCGTGGCGATGTCGGCCGGCCCGACCGAATGGCGCAACCTGGCGGCGGTTTGCGACGAAATGAGCGATGCCGCCCACGCCACCGAGGCCCGCCGGCAGGCGGAAATTGCGGTAGCGCGATTGCAAAAAGACGGCTATGCCAGCGCCGGCACGAAATACCCCATTGAATGGCTGGATCCAACCGCGTTTGCCGGCACCAGCTCGCTGGTGGCCGATGCCGGTTCGACCAGCACCGCCACTGCCGCCCCCACCAGCGCCACGGCGCCCAACGCGGCCACCAATTCAACACCGCCGACGGCGACAGCCGCCAAGCCACAAGCCAAAGGCGGCATTTGGCCATGGTTGCGATAGGCGTTGCCATCCGCAGCGACAAAACATATTTCACGCGGCCAGCCGGCGCCGGACATAGCGAAAGATTATGTCTATGAAATTGATGACAACGACGATCGAAAACAGATCACAAACTGCAATCCAGCGGCGGCGCTTCGTGGCCGGAGCCGCCTTGCTGTGCGCATGCGCCTGGTTGCTGCGCCCCATTGGCGATGGCGCGGATCGTCGCCCAATTCATTCTGCATCATGCTCGTCAACAGGGAACTTGGCGGTATCGAATGCGGCGGTATCCAATTTGCCAGTGCTGAGCAGGCAGGAGTCTGAGCAGCCGCTAAAGATCGATCCTTCAACGTGGACCGAGCAGTACACGATCGATTTACGCCAGCCCCAAACGCCTCACACCGCGACCGCCATTCAGCTTTGCCAAGCGCTGGGTCCGGCGGCGCCGTGCCCGATTATGGGTGTCGATTGCGCTTTGTGCGGGCCGTGCGGTTGCTGCTGCAAGACAAAGGGCTGGAAGGCGATGGGGCCCATCGATTGGCAAGCCTATGCCCAAGGAGAATATGTCGGCCACTGGCGTGAGCCGCACGTGCCGGTGTACCGCCTCCGTGTGGACGACGTGTTGGAGTGCGTTTATCGCATTACCCGTGACGTAGAAACCGATCCGTACCGGTTAAACGTGGGCGATGTGGTTCAGGTCGAATCGTTCACCGATTCCAACTTGAATCGCGAGCTGGTCATTCAGCCCGATGGCACCGTCACGCTCCGTTTGCTGGGAGAAGTGCGAGCCGCCACCATGACTGTGCAAGAGCTGCGTACCAAGCTCGACGACTTGTATTCAAAGTATTACAAGCAGCCCGCGATTACCGTTACGCCGATCAAGGTGAACACCAAGTTAGACGATTTGCGGGCCACGGTTGACGCTCGGGCAGGGCAGGGGGGCCAAGAACGGTCCGCCAAGGTTACGCCACAAGGCACGATTGACCTGCCCGGCTTGAACAACATTCCGGCGCAAGGGTTAACGCTGGACGAACTGAAGTTGGAAATCGATTTGCGCTACAAAGAACAATTGGGCATTCAAGGAATGGAAGTTACGCCCATTCTCACGCAACGGGCGCCGCGTTATGTATTCGTGTTTGGCGAAGTGAACACGCCCGGCCGTTACAGCATGGAAGGCCCCACCACGTTAATGCAGGCCATAAGCATGGCGGGCAGTTGGAAAATCGGCGCGAATTTGCGCGAGATTGCCATTTTTCGCCGCGGCGACGATTGGCGGCTGATGGCCACGGTGGTTCACATGCAAAGCACCATGTTATGCAATCGTCAACCTTGCCCGTGCGGAGAAATTTGGCTCGACGACAGCGACATTGTCATGGTGCCGAAATCGCCGATTTTAATCGTCGACGATTTGGTGAATTTATACTTCACCCGTGGCCTGTATTCCGTGCTGCCGTTTAGCACCTTCTTCGATTTCAGCCGCGGCAATGCAGTGGTGCAGTAGCTGCTGGCAGCGGGCGGCAGCTCAGTCCTTATAAACCCGCGTTCCTTCTTCCTTGACGACGGGTTTGGCCATGTCGTCGGTTTGCAGCAGCACCTGGACGCGCAAATCGCCGGGCGCCAAGCACTGCCCGACCACGCGGTAAGTTACGTCGGCTTTGGGAGCCAACCGGGCGAGCGGCTCGAAGGCGATGCGTTGTCCTTCGATTGCCTGCCGCGAGGGGCCCTCACCGCTAACGGGTTTGATTTCCGGCGGCAGCACGGCCATTACCTGCAAGCGATTGGCGGCTTTGGAACCCTGATTGACGATGTGAATTTCGTAGGTTGCTTGCCCGCCAACTTCCACCGGGTCTTCCAAATGGGCCACGGTAAAATTCACGGCCGCCACGCCTTCGACGACTGTCACCTGCTCGCTGGCGTCGGTCAACCCACCGGTGGCCTTCACCTCGCTGCGGAGTTTTTGATCGCCGGGCTCCTTAGCCACAGCGGTTACGGTCACGTTGCCCGACTGGCCGGGAGGCAATTCATCTAGTGCCCAACTGATGCTGTTGCTGCTAGTGTCATACTGGCCGGAGTCAGACGCTTCGACGAATTGCAAACCCTTGGGCAAATGGGTGACGAGCGTAATATCGCGGGCCGGGGCCGTGCCAGGGTTGCCCACGGTTACCGTGTATTTTGCCTGGCGATCTAAATACCGCATGCCGGGTCCGGCCAGCTTCACTTCCAGCCGGGGCGCAACGACTTCCAGGTTGGTGGTTTTTTCGACATGTAAGTTCGCGTCGCCCTGCGCCACCAGCGCGATCATCGCCGGCCCCGCTTGCACGGCATGGAGCACGAGATCTAAATCGCGACTTTCGCCGGGACGAAATTGACCGATTTCAAATTCCAAATCGTTTCCGGCAGGGTGCTGGAAATTCGGCGGAATGCGTGCCGAAATCATCACTTTGTTTGCCGCCCCCGTGCCCGGATTGCTGATTTTGATTTGCAGCTTGGCATCGGCGCCAATCATGACTTGCTGCGGAGCGCCCAGTTCCAAAACCAAATCGGGCTTGGTGGCGACGGTGCGCATCGAAGCCGCCGAGCGGAACTGCACAACGGCCGTGCTGCCAATTTCCCCTTCTTGCAGCGGCATCACTTGTACTTGGAGCTTTGCTTCTTCGCCCGGCTTCAAATCGCCGGCTGGCCACACAATTTCGCCGCGCGGGCCAATATTGGTGCGCGGAGTGGTGTTCAGTAGGCGGGTGCCTTGGGGAACCACGTCGGTTACCTGCACGTCGTTGGCCTGCACCGGCCCGGTGTTTCGCACCACGATTTCAAACGTTGCCTCTTTGCCGACCTGAATTTCCGTGGGCGCGGTCTTTTGGATTGTCACGCTGGGCGTTTGAGCGCCTTCAAGTTTTTTATCTCCCGGCTTGCCGAAGCCTTCGATGTTCACCGCGTTGTTGGATGCCACGACGACACCACTGGCGCCGGGAGGCAAACCATTGCCGAATTGCGAATTTCCCAGCCCAGCCGCGCCGACCGGCGGCATTCCGTTGCCAAACGCGCTGTTGCCTTGGCGTGTTGCACCCGGGCCAGAAATACCGGCAGGCGGCAGGCCGCGATCCATCATTCCGCCCGTGGGCATTCCATTTTCGGTAGCCGGTCCGGCCGGAATGCCGCGCGCCAAAGCGGCTTCGGAGCTGTCGATGGTGGTTGGATCAATGGTTTTCACATCGTTTGTCGCCGGCTGACGACGATAATCTCCGGCATTGGGCGGCAGTTCGTTATATCCATTTCCCACCACCGGCGGCGTGGCAGACGCGGCGTTGAAGCGATCGTTGCTCACGTTTTCCAATGTTCCTGTCGGGGTGGCAATTCCGCTGGCCTTGCGCATGCCGCTATCGACATAGCGCAATCCGTTTTGGGCAGGCGGAATGGTGGAATGCAGATTGCCGTTTTCCATGGCGGCAGAAGTTGCGTCGCGCCGATCGGTAGGGCCCACTTCGTTCGCGGCGGGAATATTCTCCAGCGTTCCGCGACCGGCCGATGATTGCGGCACGATGGGCGCAGCGCCAGGGTCCACGGTCAACCGATGCGGCTCCGCACCCGCCGTGCGTTTGCCTGGCGTCTCATCATTGCCGGCAGGCACAACGTTTTGATCGCTGACGGCGTCATTCGCAGCAGTTTCGTTGTTATGTCCGCTCTCGATCCGGCGGTCATTCCCGCGAGAGCGATAGTCGCCGGCGCTGGTCGAAAGACCTTGAAACGGATCGACCGGCGAATGGCTTCCGCTGGCTTTCGGTTCCGTTGCCCGCGGTGCTGCTTCGTCGACGCCGCCTTCCACCGGCTGCGGATATCGATCGTTGCTGGAGCGATTGCCGCTCATCGCCGCAACCGTGTCGGCATTGACCGGAGCCTGCGACAAATCGGGCAGTGGCGGATCTTGCGTGGCCGAACGACGTTGAGCCACGATCACACTGGCCGTACCAATTCCACCCACCAGCACCACGCCCGCTAATCGCAACATCCAGCTTTTCATAATCAGCTTCCTTGCTGGGGAACAAGCAATAACCAAGGGAGTTCCCGGCGCGCGGGAACCCCTGAAAAATGGCAATTTTGCCAGCCGGTAAGTACCAGAAACGCCGCGTTTAACACAGGTCAATTTGATGTGGAAATTGAGGCAAATTGCGGTGTTTTGCCGCGAGCCATTTGCAAATAGCCCGACTCTGTGAGTCGGGTATTCCCTCGATCAATATGTGCCCAAGCCCGACTGACACAGTCGGGCTATGTGTAATCGTCGGACAACCGTCGCGAGCACGTCTTTGCGCGTTCGGCCAACATTTCTATACTGATGGGCTTCACACCTAAGAAAACCCACCAGTCCCACACTCGAAGGAACAACCAACCATGCCCGAATTAATTCCTCCCCATGGCGGATTGACCGAACCTGTAAATCTCACCGTTGCTGCCGACGAGGTTGCCTCGTTCAAGGCCGATGCCGCGAAGCTGCCCAAAGTGCCGGTTTCCGATGCCGATTTGTCCACCATTTACCGCTGGGGAGATGGCACGCTCAGCCCGACCACCGGCCCCATGGATTCCGCCACGTTCTACCGTGTGCTGGACGAATCCGTGATCGAGCACAATGGCAAGCTGTATGCCTGGACCATTCCGCTTTCGCTGCCGGTCACCAAGGAGTTGGCGGCCACACTGAAAAAAGGGCAAAAGGTCGCGCTCACCAATTCGACCGGCGACACGGTGGCCACGCTCGATATTACCGACATCTTCGAGTGGGACAAGCCGCGGTACATCAAATCGGTTTATCTCACCGATCGCACCGATCATCCCGGCGCCGACATGGTACTGAAGGGCGATGCCGACAAAACGCATTTGCTGGGCGGCAAACTCCGCGTGTTGCCACAACCCAAAAATCCGGCGTTTGGCAAGTACGTGTTGTCTCCGAAGGAAGTCCGCAAGCTGCTGGCCACCAAGGGATGGAACCGCGTAGTGGCGTTTCAAACCCGCAATCCGCTGCATCGGGCCCACGAATACGCTCTGGTGTACGGCCTGGAGAAATTGCTGCGCGATGGCCATAACGCCGGCGCGGTGCTCAATCCGCTCGTTGGCGAAACCAAGGGGGACGATGTCAAAGCCGATGTCCGCATGAAAACGTACGAAGCGCTGATCGACAAGCGCGGCCTGGGCGAGGGCGATAGCGACCAATCCCTGTGGGGACCGCGCAACGAAAGCGTTCCCGACCGCGTCCTGCTGCTGGGCATGGACATCAAAATGTTTTACGGCGGCCCGAAAGAAGCCATCATGCACGCCATTTACCGCCAGAACTTGGGATTCACCGATATCGTCATTGGCCGCAAGCACGCCGATGCGCCCTATCACGATGGCAAGCCCATCTGGGGAGATTTCGACGCCCAGGAAATGTTCGGCAAGCTGAAAGGCGACCTGAAAATCAAGCCGGTGAAAGTGGGCTTCGCCGCCTATTACGATTCGGTCGGCCGCGTCGACCTGATGGACAGCCACAAGGAAGAAAAGCCGGTGTTCATCTCCGGCAAAGACGTGCGCAACATGCTGCTCAAGGGCGAACAGGTCGATCCGCGCATCATGCGCCCCAGCACGTCCAAAATCCTCGCCGAAGCCATGGCCGGCCAAGCGTAATCATTCGCCCCGCCATACATAGCCCGACTCTGTGAGTTGGGTGCCCTGGTACATAGCCCGACTCTGTGAGTCGGGTATTCTGCGATTCCATTTCAAACGACCCGACTCACAGAGTCGGGCTATATACAGTCGGGCTATGTATCATTGCGATTAAGCGGGTCAATCCACGAATACGGATTTGCCGACAATCCTGCTTCAATATTGTGGCGCTGAACGTACTTAATTGTATTGGCCAAGTGCCGCTCGTCATAAATAAACACCACGAATCGGCGATTGGTCCACAAATGCCGCGGAGTAGGGCGTCCCTGACTGCGGCGTGAGTCAAACACTGCTGCGGCACTCTGCCTTTTGAGCCACCAAATTACTTTTTCCGCCGGGCTTGCAATGCGACCTAACACTAAATGTGCATGAATGGGTCGAATGGTCGCTGCCAACACCTGATGCCCTCCCTTTTGGCAAACTCGTCCGAACGCTTCGGCGGCTAACTCGATTTCTGGCTGGGACAATGTTTCCGCCTCATTCGTCATGTTTTCGGAGGCGGCTTGCCGCAATAAAGGATCTGGGCCCATTAATGTGCCATTCTTCCAAGATCCTTTTGGATCGCCATGCAACCACGTTCCATGTGTGGTCACCGTCCAATGGATCGCCAATGTGCTGCCCATTCGCTCCCTTTATATTCCAACTTTTATATAGCCCGACTCTGTGAGTCGGATATTTTACGATTCCATTTCAAACGACCCGACTCACAGAGTCGGACTATATAAGCGATACGTTGCCGAGCGCCATCCATCACTTCTGCGAATGCAGCGCGATGCGGTTGCCTTCGCAATCGACAATGATTGCCCGAAATCCATGTGGGCCAATCTGATGTTTCTCTTGCAATATCTTTCCGCCATGTTCGCGCACTTGCACGATGGCATCATCCAATCGCCCTTCGACACTGAAATACACCAGCGGGCCACTCTGCGAAGGCTGGGTGTCGTTCATCACCACGAGACAGCCGGAAACATTGCTTTCGTAATGCGGCAACAAAGCAAAACTCATCTCACCAAACGATTCTTTTTTAACTTCCCCTTTCAGCACGGCGGAATAAAACTTGATGGCCCGGTCCAAATTCGTCACCGGAATATCGGTCCAGCAGATCGTGTTTTGCGACATATCAGCACCTCGTTTGTGGATGTTTGACGACCATTTTCTTATGTAGCGCGATTCTGTGCGTCGGGTTATGCCAGCCGCGAACCACGATTTTCCGGCAACGCATCACCGCCGTCAACGCCCCGAATCGCCGGCTCATTAGCCCCGGGCTCTCCCCGCGAATTGCGTTAGCGCAGGCGATTCGTTACGCCCCAATAGCCCCCCGGTTCTACCGGAGGATTGCGCTCCCATGCGTTTTTCACTCCCCCAAAAAAATCCGCGCCCAACGCTTGACACCGATATATAGATTCGCTATATATCGGGTTACAACCTATTCACGTAGGCTATTCACGTAGGCGAGTCTCTCCGAGACTCGCGGTCGCGTTTCGGAGAAACGCGGCTACGTGAAGCGCCACGTAAAGTCTCTCCGAGACTCGCACCTGTCTCGCCAGAGACAGCCATACACGGAGCCCCTCACCATGGCCGGTAAACTCAGCAGCGAATTGTTACGCGGAAGTTTGGATTTGATGATTCTGTCGGTCCTCGCCGACGAGGCGATGTACGGTTACTCGATTCAAAAACGATTGGCCGATGCCAGCAATCAGGCGGTCCAATTGCAGGCCGGCACGCTGTATCCGCTGTTGCACCGCTTGGAATCGGACAAGCTGATCCGCAGCCGGTGGGAACGGTCCACCGGCCGTGGCCGCAAATGGTACGAGCTAACCGCCGCCGGTCACCGCCGGATGCATCAGCAAGCCAGCGAGTGGCACAGTTACGTGGCGTGCTTGAAACAATTACTTCCTTCGATGTCGGTCATTGCCCGCTCGGGCATGGCGACGGAATCAACATAACCGTTCAACTGACAAAGCGCTCCGCTCCGCGGACTGCGCCTCGCGGCTAAACGTTTTATCACGCATCAATTATTCGACATTCGACATTCGTCATTCGTCATTTAATGTTCCCCCATGTCCGACCGCGAATTTGAAAATTACTTGACGCTGATCGGCCGTTTGCTGCGGCTCAATTCCAAGCAGCGGGAAGCCATTGGCGAGGAATTGCGCGATCATTTCGAATCGCGCCTGGCGGAACTGATGGGTAGCGGTTTTACGCACGAGCGGGCTGTGCAAATTGCCTTGGAAGAATTCGGCGATGCCGCCGGCCTGGCGACGCAGTTCAGCAAAATTTCCCAAACCCGGAAAAGGAGAATTCTCATGCGCTGCACAATTGCATCAGTCCTCGGCTTAGCGGCGGCGGTATTTTTGGCGTTGGCAGTGTGGCCCGATAATCATGCTCCCAAAATGATCGACCGAGCAGAGGCCCAATCGCTCGAGAAGCCGCAAACGTCGGCTGCTCAACGGAGCGAGAACCAACAGCAAAGACATCTCTTTCGGCTTCAAAACGTGTTCTGCTCCAATATCGCCGGCACGCTCACGAAAGCGTATCCCCCCGGCGATGGCACGGGAGCTTTGGTGGTTGCTGAACCTACTTCCAACAGCTTGCTCGTTTCTGCGCCGCCGGAGACGCTCAAAGAAATTTCGAACCTGATCGCGGAAATAGATAGCCCTTACCCTTCAATTGCCGTCGATGTCTGGTTCGTCAAATTGCAGCCGGAAACGGAGTTTTTACAAGCAGGTCGGCGCACCGCAGTCCTTAACCAATTACTTCAGTTGGAGAGAGAAGGAAAAGCGGCCGTTACAAATCACTTCCAATTGACGTGCTCGGACAATCAGCCTGCGTTTGCAGAACAAGGAGAACGCAGGCCTGGCATTGCCAACCCAACCACCGTAAATTCGAACCGAACATCGACCACCACCCATGAGAGTATTGGCACGACCATTCAAGTGCAGGCACGTGTCAGTTCCGGCAACGTCATCATTATGAGTTTAGATGCGGAAAAATCGACAGCAGTTGCGCAAGTAAAAGATGGCGCGGTCGGACCTGGATTGAAGGCGGCTGAACGGTCGGAACTGCCGGCGCCAACCAATATCGCGATCCTCGGACAGTCGACAATCCGTATCGCACGCGGAGATATCGTGAACCTGACCGGAGTGGAAAGTATGCCCGACGAGAGCGCGGGCTCTTATCAAATCCTGATTTCCGCCGACGTGCTTCCCCAAGGTGAGACTGCAAAATAAGGGCTGCATTCACTCGCCGTCGACGTTCATCACTCAATCAATCCTCGATCCCCATTCCCCATGATCACTCGCTCCTATCGGGTCGCGGCTAAACGTTTTATCGCTCATCAATTATTCGTCATTCGTCATTTACCGTCCCATGTCCGATCGTGAATTTGAAAACTACCTGACGCTGATCGGCCGCTTGCTACGGCTCAATTCCAAGCAGCGAGAAGCCATCGGCGAAGAATTGCGCGATCATTTCGAATCGCGCTTGGCGGAACTGATGGGCGGCGGATTTTCACAGGCCCAGGCCGTGCAAATGGCCCTGGAAGAATTTGGCGACGCCGCCGGCCTGGCGACCCAGTTCAGTAAGATCACCCAAACCCGGAACAGGAGAATTCTCATGCGCTGCACACTCGCCTCCATCGTCGGTTTAGCCGCCGCACTCATCATCGCCTTGGCCGTTTGGCCGGACAATCATGCCGGCAAGCTCATGCCCAGGGCGGTGGCCGATCCGAATCCCGATCCATTCGCCGTGGATCCTGTAAAAACCGTGGCCGCCGATTCGCCAGCGGCGGACGCAGTACACAAAAACTTCACGCCAAGCGGCCCGGTGCCGGGAGAATCGCCGGATCGGTTGAATGCCCAAACCGAAGACGTGCTCAGCCAATTCGGTCACTTTGAATTTGACGGTATACCCTTAACGGACGTGGCCGATTACCTGGCAGACTTCGCCAAATTGCAAATTGTTTTTGATTCGGTTGCCTTGAAAGATGCGGGACTCGATCCAACCACGATCCAGGTAACCATGAGTTTGCACCATGTTCGACTGAAGACATTTCTCGATCTGATCCTGCGAGAGAAGAATTTGAGCTATACGATCAGCGATGGCATCATTAGCATCACCACGCGGGAAAAAGCCGACACCACACTGACAACCCGTGTGTACGATTGCCAAGACATTTTATCTGCGTCCGACCCGCTTCCTAGAGTTTCTGTTCCGCGCGCTGAAGTTCGCGGCAGCGGAGCATTCGACGTTGGCGAAGGTGGAGGCATTGGCGGTGGCATGGGTGGAGCTTCAGGCACTGCCAAGCCCGACGCCAAAGCAAGTGCAGCCGACACTAAAGCAGCTGGTACCGGTGGCGGCGGGGGACTTGGCGGACCAGCCGGGGAAGTGGGCAAAGGCATCGGTGGAGGAACTTCCAACCCCGCACATTTGGATAGCCCAGCCGACGAGCTCATCGACATTATTACCTCGTCGACAGCGCCCCCAAGTTGGAGCGAGCAGGGTGGCCCGGGCAGCATTGCTTATTACAAGGGCTTGCTCGTAGTCAACCAAACCTCGGAACTTCACGAGCAGGTGGCCATGCTGCTGGATCAAATTTCCCACAAACTGACTGCCCGTAAACAAGCCGGCAAGTGAGCACGCAAGGCTTTACCCCCGGACTCCGCCCGGGAGTGAACCGACACTCCGTTTGCAATTTCAATCGACCCGTTAGCCCCGGGCTCCGCCCGGGGGTGGAAGCGCCATCCCGCTTACGACGGTTCTGGCGCGCACTTTACCCTTGGCCAGAGAATCTTTTGCATCTGCAGCGGGCTTATCGTTTCATCGCACATGGTGGCCGCACGTGGCCCAAAAAAGCTCTTGAATCGCCAGGGATACCGCCTATAGTGTACGCATGTGCGCTATCAAGGCGACTTCCACGCGGCACCGCATTTAAATAAGCGGCCGCATGTTGCCACCTTTGCGTGCAGCGGACTAGAGCCGTAACCGCTCGACTGGATCGCCAATTGTCGGTCGCAGCCAACCGCCAACCGCCAACTGCCAGCCGTCTGCCGCCTGCTGCCTGCCGCAGACCGATCGAACCACAAACAACTCACGAAAAATGCCAATTCCGGAACCACAATTCGCTGATGATTGTCACCGGCCGTTCTCCCCGCGCCGCCGATACGGCCGTGTTGCCGCAGGCCCATCGTGGACAGAACCATCCAATTCTGTCAGGCGAAAAAAAATCCCGGGCAAAGGTGATAAAATGCCCGATGCACACCCTCATCACCTCTTCACCCGCTCACCTGCTCATTCAGATATGGTACATCTGCTCGACTTCGCCGCCGGCACGCTGGACCAAGTCGGCGAAGGTGATGTCGCGCAGCATTTCCTGCCGGGCCAGAGCCACGTCGCGCCAGGCTTTCAACAGGGCTCGGCGGGTCGGCGATTTTGCGCCGGCCGGATTAGGCAGCCTTTCCTTGCCATCGGCCACAGACATCACTTCTTCCAAAGTGATTTCCTCCGGCGACCGCATCAGTTGATAGCCTCCCGCCGCTCCCCGCGTGCTGTTGACCAGCCCAGCCCCTTTGAGCTGCAACAGAATTTGCACCAAAAACCGCGCGGGGATGCCGTGCTCCTCGGCAATGGTGCGAATGCGCACCGGCTCGCCTTGTTCGTAAGCCCGGGCCAACTCCAGCACGGCCAGACAAGCGTATTCAGTTTTGGCGGAGAATTTCATTTGATTGGAAGGCGGCTGGCAGTCGGCAGCAGGCGGCTAGGCATGCAGAAATCTGCCTGCTGCCAGCCGCGTGCTGCAGGCTTACTCACTCGTATGCAACCCGCACTCGGTTTTTTGGAAGCCGCTCCAACGGCCGGAGCGTTCGTCTTCGCCGAACATGACAGCCCGTGTGCAAGGCCAGCAGCCGATGCTGGGATAGCCCTGATCATGCAATGGGTTGTACGGAATGTTCTCGTCGGTAATCAGTTTCCAAATATCCTTCTTGGTCCAGTTTGCCAGCGGGCTGATTTTCACCAGGTTGAATTTTTTATCCCAGCCCACGATGGGCGCTTTGGCGCGGTCGGGGCTTTGATCGCGGCGGATGCCGCTCATCCAAGCGTGCCAACCTTTGGCGGCTTCCTTCAGCACTTTGATTTTGCGGTCGGCGCAGCATTGATCGGGGTTGGTTTTATACAACGGGCCGCCGTGCAGCGCCTCGTACACTTCGACCGTGGTGTCGGGCCGTTTGAACTCGACTTCGATGCCGTAACGCTGAGCGATTTTTTCGCGCAGCTCCATCGTTTCTTTGAATTGGTAGCCGGTTTCGAGATTGAACACATGCACCCGCGGTTCGACTTGAGCAATCATGTGAATGATCGCGCAGCCTTCGGGACCGAAGGCCGTGGCCATGGTCAGCTTGGGAAAATAGTGCTCGACCGCCCAGCGAACAATTTCCTGCGGCGTGGCCGATTCGAGCTTCTGGCTTTCCGCGGCCAAAAACGCGAGCAGTTCATCCGTGGCCACCAGCGGCTGGGCATCGGTCTGCGAGGCCGCTGGTATAGCAGGCGTCCGGCCCGGAGTGGACGCCCCAGCCGTAACTGGCACAGGACTGCTCGGTTCAGACATGAATGGAATAGTTGCAGAAGTCATTGTAGATCACCGGGTTAAGGATGGTCCCGGCGATTGCGGATCGCCCGCGAACCGCCAAATCATACTAATGTTGCTCACCAAAGTCAACTATTTGTCGCTTCCGCTAAATATCGGCAGTTTTTTGCCCGATTATTCAGATTTTTCTGGCGATACGGCCAAGCTGAGAAAGCGGCTTAAAGCCTTAAATATCCTTGGTTTCGATCGCTTGACGAGCCGTAACTTGTGTTACACGATGCGCATTCGGTGCGAGCACGGTTTGATGTTGCTTGCCGTTGCCACCCATTCCGAATTCCAGGATTTGTATCAGAAAGCCATTGCCCATGCCCTCGACGTGTTTTGTGCCCATCGATTTAGGCGCTTCCAGCGGTCGCCATTTGGCGGCAATGTTCGACGGAAAGCGTCTGACGTTGGAAGAAATTTATCGCTTCGAAAATGGCCCGACTACGGCCGGCGGGCGGATGTACTGGAACTTGTTGGGATTATGGCAACACATTCTCACGGGATTGCGCGCCACCAAAGCCAAGCACGGCGAACGTGTCGCTAGCATTGCCGTGGATACGTGGGGCGTTGACTTCGGGTTACTGGGGAAGGGCGACGAGTTGCTAGGCAATCCGATTTGCTACCGTGATTCGCGCACCGATGGCATGTTGGAGCGCGCTTTCTCACGAGTGCCGCGGGAAGAAATTTTCGCCCAAACCGGCTTACAGTTCATGCAGATCAACACACTGTATCAACTGTTGGCGATGAAATTGCAGAACTCGGCGATTCTGGAGATGGCCGAATCGCTGCTCATGATGCCCGACCTGTTTCATTGGCTACTGACGGGCGTCAAGGGAAACGAAATGACCGATGCGACCACCACGCAGTTTTTTAATCCGGTCCAAGGTGGATGGGCAACGGAATTGTTTGAGCGTTTGAGTTTGCCGACGCGGATATTAGGCAACATCATTCAACCTGGCACAAAACTTGGACCGCTTTTGCCGCAAGTCGCCGCCGCGACAGGGTTGGCCAAAGTGCAAGTCGTAGCGCCGGGAACGCATGACACCGCCAGCGCTGTAATGGCCGTCCCGGCGGCCAGCCAACCCGGGGCTCGGCCCGATTGGTGTTACATTAGCTCCGGCACGTGGAGCATCATGGGCGTGGAGATGCCCCGGCCGGTAATTAACGAAAAGTGCTTAGCCCTCAATTTCACCAACGAAGGGGGCGTGGGCGGGACGACGCGGTTATTGAAAAACATTGTCGGCCTGTGGCTGGTGCAAGAATGTCGACGGGTCTGGAGTTTGGCGGGCACGACGTATTCCTGGGAACACTTAACCCAAGCGGCTGGAAGTGCTAAGCCGCTGGCCGCATTTATTCGTCCCAACGATCCGACGTTCTTAGCGCCGCCGGACATGCCGGAAGCGATTCGTGCCTTTTGCCAACGGACCGGACAAACTGCGCCGGCGGACGAGGGCGCCGTTATTCGCTGTGCGCTGGAAAGCCTGGCTTTGCTATATCGCGGCACGTTGGAATCGTTGGAGCAATTGATTGGCGGGCGAATTGAAACGATTCACATTGTTGGCGGCGGCACTCAAAACCGGCAGCTCTGCCAGATGACAGCCGATGCTTGTCAGCGCCGCGTGGTGGCAGGGCCAGTAGAAGCAACAGCCATTGGCAACGCGCTAATGCAGGCGGTTGCCGCTAGCGAAATTGGCTCGATTGCACAAGCGCGGGAAATTGTGCGCAGAAGTTTTCAAGTGGAAGAATACCAACTGCAAAATGCTGCCGCGTGGAAAGAAGCGTACGAGCGGTTTTTGGCGCTTCGGGAGACTTGAGAGACACAGAAAAGTTGGCTAACAGAGATTATGGAACCCAGCATGAACCCTAGCTCAAGGTCATACTCGTTTACTCAACCGTTCCGAAAGACGTCGCAGCGCCGTGCTAATGTCGCCGGTATCGATGTGAACTTGAATCAAGCTAGGGCCGCTCGTGTCAGCCCAGGCGCGCTTCAATGCCTCGTCCAATTCCCCTTCTGTCCGGACTTCGTAACCTGTGCCTCCTCCCAGCGCTTCGGGCAACTTATGGTAGCGCCAGGGGTGGACGTCATTGAAATTACATTGTGGATGCAGAAACCGCTCCGTGCCGTAGCCGCCGTTATCGAGCAAAACAATGATCGTCGGAAAACGATATCGCACCAACGTGGAAAGCTCCATGCCAGTCATCTGGAATGCACCATCTCCTACAATCACGACGGCACGCCGATCAGCGCGTGCCACATGCACGCCCAGTGCCGCCGGCACGGCAAAACCCATCGACGTGTAATAAGCCGGCGAGATGAATTCGGTTCGTTCCCGCACAATCAGTTCCGTAGCGGCGAAGAGCGAATCGCCGATATCGGCAATCACGACCGTTTGGTCGTTGAGCATCTGGTTCAACCGCTCAGTCAAGCGGCGAATGGTTATCGGCGCATCGACGCGAACGGAGAAATGTTCACTATTTAATTTAGGATTTGGAGGCAGAACGCGTTGCGGTGGAGTGGGGTGGCGGGCTGCCAGCGCACGAATAAAATCGCCCAACTGCACGCCATGAAAATGATGATGTCGTATCCGTAGCTGCTCGCTCGTGGCGTAAACGCACTTCGCCGGATTCAAATTCGCCGTGTAAATACCGAGATTGATGTCGGTCATGAACGTGCCCAGCAGGATTACGCAATCACTTTCTTCGACGAAGCGAGTGACTTCTTCGCGACCCAACGCTCCTTCATACAGGCCCACATACAGAGGATGAACTTCGCTGACGACACTTTTACCCAACATGGTGGCCGCAACAGCAATATTCGATTTTTCGGCCAGTGCCAGAACGTCGTCTTGTAACCCGAAGCGGTGAATTTCTACCCCAGCGATAATCACTGCCTTGCGGCAACTGGAAATCCAGCTTACTGCCTCTTCGACCGATTCGTTCAACGCTTCTTGATTGCTAACCGCTTCGGCCTGGCGGAATTGATGTGGCTTTTCCGGCACTACGCCGACCATATCGCGCGGCAATTCCAAATAGACGGGGCGCTTGTGGCGTGCGGCGGCATCGAGTACGCGATCAATTTCCCGAAATGCTTCGTTTGTGTCGTCCAATTCCGCGCCGGCGATGCACAACTTTTCAAAGACTTCGGATTGAGTGTGGAAATCACGAACTTTATGGTGCAGTAGCGGATTATTGATCCGCTCTCCCAACCCTGGAGCTCCGCTAATTACCACCACCGGCGATTTTTCAGCGTAAGCGCCAGCGATGGAATTGCACAGGCTCAAACCACCCACGCAGTAGGTCACGCACACCGCACCCATGCCGTTCACCCGAGCATAGGCGTCAGCAGCGAAGCCGGCACAATCTTCGCGAGTGCAATTAAGTGTTTGAATGGGACTCTCGCTGAGCATTTTATAAAAACCCAGCACATAATCTCCGGGAATTCCGAAGACGTGCCGCACACCGTAATCTTGCAGCCGGCGAATGATATATGCGCCGATCGAAAGACCGGTTATGGACTGGCTACCAGGTGCGGCCTCAGTTCCCTTGGTCATTAGCTTTTTGCTCCGGCGACTACAAGTTCTTCGTCGAATGCGGGCGTTCGGTTCGGGAGTTACGAGGTTTCTGCAGGAGTAATAAGGCCCACCAGATACTGAGAAAAACGACCATGCATGCTAAAACCACGAGTGACCGACGAAAATCGTGTTGTAGGTTTTCACCGCCAAAGCCACCAAAGTAAGCGCCGACTGCATGGTATATCCCCCAACCCAAAAGCGCTACAGTCAGTATCGCCAGCACGGTTTTTTGGGTCTTGGCTGGATCGGTATTCGGTGTTGTTTGATGTTTATTCACAGACTTCATTTGTATGGTAAATGGCTCAGAAACAGCGTAGTCAAGCAAGCAACAGAAATGTTGTCATACCGATGGCAGATAATTCAACTGCTATCGGCAAATCTTTCAAACTGTGACGCGCATTCTCGTATTCCTAAGGGTTTGCTGCATTTTCAATGTTTTGGCATGCCTGGTGCAATGTCACACTATTGGTTTTACGAATGATTTTTGAAAAACAAAACAAGGCCGTATCACCTTTGACCATTCATAATTCCAGAAGAGGAGTCGAACCATGAGACGCTTTCTATTGATCGCTGCCGCAGTTGGTAGCTTGACAGTTGCCGGAGGAAGTGCAGCCCAAGCCGGAACGCCTGTACAAGTTGTCGGTTGGGATCATCACCATCATGTGGTGGTCGACCATTGCTATCCGCCTGTGAGAGTTGTTCGACCCGAAGTTGTTTACTACCCACAGGTGGTCGCTGCACCCACGGTGATTGCTACTCTGCCGGTTGTCAGTGCACCTCCTATTGTAGTTGCTCCGCCAACGGGTTTTGTTTCACTCACCGGACGGCATTTCGGCATTCGTTTTGGATTTTGAAGGACGATCGAGAAGAGATCAACCCCGCAGGCCGTGTTCTCAGGGGGCAGTTTATCCGCAAGCGTGCCACGTTGATGCTGTATTGACGGAATCCTTAAGCATAAATTCCGGCAACGTGGCACGCTGCAAGGGAAAGCGCAGTAGTTCGTAGGCAATTCAGGCTTCTTTAGTCGGCGGCGCGGTGCCAATTACTTTGCCTCGTTGATTCATCCGTTGTTCAAATCGAGTGCGGGCCTTTTGCCACATATCACCCTGCATGGGAACGGAGCAATTTCCTTTTTGCTTACAATCGTTTTCGCCGGGCGTCTCTCCACAACCACCCTGGTGTTTGCAGTCATTCTGATGGCCGCAATCGTGTGCTTTGGCGGTGGAGCAAGTACCCTCTCCGGCACAGGTGTTCTTTCCATCAGCCCCTTGGCCTTTGCAATCGTTTAGGCCACGGCAGGAATGGATGTCGGCCGCGGCCTTTGCGGTGCTAGTATTTGACGAACAACCTGCCCATGTGCCAACCGCCATGCCGCTCAGTGCAGCGGTAGTCAATTTGTTAAACTCGCGGCGAGAAAGGTCGCTACGCATTGAATCTCCTTTGAGATTTTTACAGGGCATAATGCCATTATGCATTAGGTTAGCTGAGACCTCGCAATTCGTCCACGGCGAGTGTTCGCATGTTCCAGCCAATTCGGTGATGAAGCACGGGGATTGTATTTTATGACGCATTGTCGTATTTTGCACGACGAGAGGTTTTTTAGACATGTCACGCGTTTCGGCCCACACTTTCTGGGTTCGGTTCCGAAAACGTGATTGGTTTTGTCCGCAAACCAGCCGGATACAAGCGGCTTCTCGGTGGACGATTATCCTTTCTTATTCGATTTTGTCGTTAGGCATTCCACTGCCAACGTCGCCGGCGAGCAAATCTCGCAGGGAACCCTTTCCTTGCATGAATCATCACTGTGGCTGCCAGTCTGCCGAGCAATGTTGGCGATGTTGCTGCTGTAAGTCATTGGAAGAACGGTTGATATGGGCTCGAGAAAATCATGTTACTCCGCCCGATTACGCGTTGGCGGCTGCCCGTGCTCAAGGCATTGAATGGGCCGCATATTGGCCGCAACAACCTAAGGTGAGTACCGCATGTTATGAAGTAAATCGCGTGCCAGGCGTGCTGCTCATCGAAGCGCTCAAATGTCACGGTGCTGGCGATAACTGGCAGGGTCTGAGCACTTCCTATCCACCGCCACCGATTTTTACTTTCCCCTTCTCCAACGATGCTGTTGAGTGGGTTGCTCTTCCAACAGCGGCTGTCTCGTCGATTTCTTTCCCACCCGATGTCCCGCCGCCGCGATTGTTTGTGGCGTTTCATTCTCCGTTGAGCGGCCTAATTTGATCGGCGTAGCTACGCACGGCTCGGCCAAATGGCTGGAGCTAATCGTTAAGCTGCGCTAGCTCACGCGATCCGCTTCTCAGGGACCGTTTTTGTATCGCTTTCATTTATGGCGACTTATTTTGTGGTCTGCGCCAAGGGAGGCTTTGCCATGCGCTATCGGAATGGTTTTACATTAGTCGAATTGTTGGTCGTGATAGCCATTGTCGGCTTGCTGATTGCGCTGCTGCTGCCGGCGATGCAGCGCGCCCGGGCTGCGGCCAGGCGACTGCAATGTTTAAGCAACCTGCACCAAATCGGTCTTGGTCTCATGCAGTATGTCGGAGTTCATCGCGGGCACTTTCCGTGGACATATCACGGGGATCCCACGAACACTTATCACTCTGACAATACGCTGTCATGGATTCTTACGTTGGCGCCTTATTTGGAAAACGTGGATAACATGCGGCTTTGCCCAGAAGATCCGCTGGGAACACAACGCGTGGAGGCCGATGCCAGCGGTTCGCCAGGCACAAGCTATGTGATCAATGAGTATGTGTCGTATCCGACGCCCGACGGCCACGCGGTGCTCAATATCAATGAAATGCTGAGCTCGCACTCGGTGATAATTTTGTTCGAAGGGGCGGACACCGGCCGTGCGGCGACGGACGACCATGTTCACACGTCCACTTGGTACGCACCAAGTGATATTGTTCGCGGCAGAGTCTGGAATGTGATAACGGGAGAGGTCAATCCCGCGCAGCATTCGGACTGCGCCAATTACTTGTACGCTGATGGACACGCGGAGACGGTTTCACTGCCGATGTTCAGTAGTTGGGTCCAGCAAGACATTCAGAACTATTTGAACGGGCATCCGACAAACTTTGCGCGGCCTTTGAGCAACTGAGCTTGGCGCTGCGGAGTTTTCGCGATCATTTGACAAAGCTTGGTGTATAAAAACTTAGTTTGGAGTTTTGAAAATATGAGATTATCCACTTTTGTGGTTTTGGCTTTATCGGTTGCGTGGGCAGCCGACCGAGTGTGGGCACATGGGTATATGCTGATTGAAAACGATGCAGGCGGCGTACCAATCGGATTCACGATTGGATCGGCAGAACCGAGCTTGGATTATCCGGCGTCGAAAACAACGCCACCCACGCCGAACGGCCCCAGCAATGTGTTTTTCGGCACCTTTCCGATTACTACGGGCCCGGATTCGTTGTTTACCGAAGGGACACTAGTAAGTGCGCCGCGATCGTCGCCGGGCATTTATTACCCAGTGAACGACGGAGGACCGCAATTGTCTGGTCCGTCCGGCAACGGTGGCGAATTCAATTTTAGTGCGACCTTCACGGTAATCAGTCCGTTGTTATACTCCGACGGTAGCGTGGCCGTTTCGGCATCTGCGGGAACCTATTTGGATATCATCGAACGGTTTCCGGGAAATGCGCCAAACGGGGCGAGCAACTCGACGAATCATCCCGGAGCAGCTAGCACCGCGGATGGCATTATTACGATTAGCGGCAGCACAGGGACCGTGCCTGGTTTTCAAATTTCGCTTGCAGATACGCACGAGTTAGCGAAAGACTTGACGCTAGGGAGTGGTTCGACGCAGACCTATGGTGAATATGGATTTGCCTATACGCTAACCGTCGATTATTTCATCGGTTCGGATTTGAATCACATCACGACGCAGGGACCCATTCTTACGACTGCGCCAATGGTGGACGTGTTTGCCCTGACGGATTCGACGCTGTCGGCCTCCGGCAGTTTTGTGAGCACAACATCGCCACCAGGAGCCAGTGCTCCTGTTTCGGTGCAAGATGCAGCAACGCTGGCGATTTATAACGCTGCGGTACCAGAGCCGGATGCCCTGATGCTGACGCTTCTCGGGATCGTAGGAATCGGTTTACTTCGGTTGCGAGCCGACCGTCGGAAGCAAGTTGAGTTGGTTTCGTGTTGAATTTTCACACGTCGGTAATTTTGATTGAAGAACGAACCGTCGGTGGGCTCCAGCTCACTGACGGTAAACTTTGGATTTTAAGAGGCATACAATGAAACGGCTATTTTCGGCTGTATTAGTCGTCATAATCAATGTTTCGACGGCGACGTCATGGGGACATGGATTTGATCTGGCGATCAATTTTGCTGCGGACAACATTACGCCAGCATCGCTGTCGGCCTCGGATTCGTCCGACGGCGATTATTTTGACAAGCAAGAGGCAATGGCGGCTCCAAATGATTTTTTTTACGCCTCCTTTGATGTTGTCGGTTCTGACATGAATGGCCTCTACTTTCCAACGATCCATGGATTCGTGGCAACGGCTGGCCGGTGGCCCTCCTATACTGCTACTTACAGCGTCGTGAGTCCTCTGTATTTTTCCAACGGCACAAGCATCAACGGCAACGGATTGGGAAGTGCGATGGCCAGCCCAGCGCCGCAGGGTACGACGCTAGATATATTTGATATATATGGAGATGATCCCAGTTATCCGCCTTTTCCACATCCCGGCGCTCAGCCTGGCGATGTATACGTAACCGGAAGCGGTTGGTCCTCTGTGCCATCAAATACCGCGCCGTTTGGTGTTTCGCTGATCGATCAACACGAGTTGGAAAAAGACCTTTACATCGGCTCCGGCCCAACCTTTGGCGCGTATGGTTTTGCGTACACGGTGACCGTTCATTTTTCAGATGGTGTCACGCTCACAACGGAACCGCTTGTCGACATTTTTGGATTGTCCGATCCAAGTTATGGCGACTTTTATGGCACGGTCGATTCAAAAATACAGGATCAGGCGACATTCGCCATTTACCGAGCTATCATGCGTGGAGATTTTAATCGAGACGGTCAGAAATCAAGCGCGGATATCACACTGATGTTGCAAGCGCTGACGAATCCGAGCGCGTTTCAAGCGGCATATGGCTTGTCGAACTCGGAATTCCTGGCGATCGCTGATGTCGATCAAAATGGTAAAGTCACAAACACAGATCTGCAGGCCCTGCTGAATTTGCTGTTACAGGGTGGGGCAGCATCCACAGCTGCAGTGCCGGAGCCGAGTAGCGCGGCGTTGGCCTGCATAGGGCTTATCATGTTGTTTGTTCAACGGAGGTTCGCTCGTGGTGCCGTGACGGCATTGTGATAAACCTTGTGCGAGCAGCAGACTGACCTGCGTGTGCATTTGATCTTTGGCATCGCACTGGGACTGTCGCGCCGCTGGTGTGTTGCAGAAACAGATATGATTGCTGCTGGACAACTATGAGGCTGACAAATTATAATGCGGCGCCGTTGTCGGACGTTTTGCCATGTAAATTACCCGTGCGAAACGCGTGGGCCATGGCAACCGGAACTTGTGTTTCGGCTTGGAGGACGAGGGCGCGATTCTCCTGTACCGCAGCTTTCATTTCCTGTTCACGGGCAATCGCAATTGCTCGCCGTTCTTCGGCCTTGGCGCGAGCCACGCGCGTATCGGCTTCGGCTTGGTCTGCCTGCAGGCGGGCGCCAATGTTTTCACCAGGGTCACAATCGGCAATATCAATTGACACAATTTGAAATGCTGTATTGGCGTCCAGGCCTCGTTCGAGTACCGCTTTGCTGATGCGATCGGGATTCTCAATTACACTTAAGTGGCTTTCGGATGAACCGATTGCCGTGATGATCCCTTCCCCCACGCGGGCAATAATGGTTTCTTCAGTAGCACCACCAATGAGTTGCTGCAAATTGGTGCGGACCGTGACCCGTGCTTTCACTTTCAATTCCACGCCATTTTTCGCAATGGCCGAAAGAGTGCTTTTGCGGCTGGTATTAGGATCCGGACAATCGATGACCTTGGGATTGACGCTAGTTTGCACCGCGTCCAGCACGTCGCGACCGGCCAAGTCGATGGCGGCCGCGCGGTCGAAGTCCAAATCGATGTCGGCTCGATGGGCGGCGATAATCGCCCGAATGACGCGCGGCACATCGCCGCCCGCCAAATAGTGTGCTTCCAGGCGGCGGGTGGTGATGCCGGTTTGTGGATCAGTTCCTACGCCGGCTTGTAAAGCCATAATTTTGGCTTGCACGATCACTCGTGCGTCAACTTTGCGCAAACTCATCCCCACCAAAGTCAGTAAGCTGACCCGAGCATTTGACATGTATGCTTGGAACCATAGCTTACCGTAGGTGAGCACTAATAGGAGAAAAACGAGAAAGAAAAAAGCAAATACGCCGCCCGCAATATACAGACCGATGTTGTCGGGCAGATGATCAAATTGAGCGAAGAGAAAGGAAAGCTGCGGCATGTGTGATCTTTTTATTATGGCGCTGAAAGGCAAATCTATTGCTCTGCCGCGATTATAGTACTCGCCTGGCTGGCCGCAAGAACGTAAATCCGGTCTTCATTCAATCCAGCCACCTCCAAGTATGCGATCTCCATCATAACAGACCGCCGCTTGTCCTGGAGCGACGCCATAGCGTGGCTCGTCGAATTGGACACGGAAGCGGTCATTTTCGAGTGGTTCCACCAATGCCGGTGCTGCAGCGCTGTTGTAGCGAATTTGCACTTGCGCGCGGAATGGCGCCAGAGGCGCCTCGTCCAGCCAATTTGCGTGGTCGGCAGTTACTTCGCAGCGAGCCAGTTCTTCTCGCCGTCCGATCACTACTCGGTGGCTGGCGGCTTCAATATGCGTGACATAATATGGCTCGCCCAGCGCCACGCCTAACCCTTTGCGTTGACCGATGGTGAACGCTTCAATGCCGTCATGCTTGCCTACAATGGAACCATTCGCCAGCACAATTTCTCCCGATGTATCCGTTTCGTCCGGCATGCCGACAGAATCGCTCTCGGATTCGCTTCGACGAAAACGGTTTCGCCGCACGAATTCGGCATGGTCGCCGCTGGAAACAAAGCAAATTTCCTGGCTATCGCGCTTGTCAGCCACTCGTAAGCGAAGCTCGCGGGCCAATTGCCGGATTTCGGATTTCTGATAATCGCCAATCGGCAGCATCATGCGCGGCAGACAACTGCGATCAACTCCAAACAGCACGTAAGATTGATCTTTGGTTGGGTCCATCCCGCGGAACAATTGAGTGCTACCTGGCGTCTGACCGGGGACTTCCAACATTCGAATCCGTGCATAATGGCCGGTAGCGACAAACTCGGCTCCCACCTGGTCTGCATAATCAAACAACTTCCCAAACTTCAACCAATTGTTGCACATCACACACGGATTGGGTGTGCGTGCGGCAGAGTATTCAGCGACAAAATAGTCAATGATCCGCGCAAAATCATCGCTCAAGTTCAGAGCATAAAACGGAATGCCCAGCCATTCAGCAACACGACGAGCATCTTCGGCGTCCGAAGCGCTGCAGCAGCCCTGTTTATGGTCGAGGCGGCCTTGAATCATTGGCAATAGTTGACCCTCGGCTGAAATCGCGGAGGCACAAGCGGTGGTTTCTGCCGCTACGGGCGCTTCCCCGTGACGCATAAACACGCCGACCACCTCGTGGCCGGCGCGGCACAACAGCGCCGCCGCGACGCTGCTATCCACCCCGCCCGACATGGCCATGACAATACGTGCCACAATTCAATTCCTTGGCGTCATTCGTGATTTTCCGGAAGGCCTGTCCCTCCGGCGATCGAGAAAATCAAGGGTCTCTTGTAAATACTGTTCACACATTACTCATGGTATCCGTACCCAAAATCTGTTGCAGTTTGGCCAGCGAACGAGTAAGCATCACCCGAATGGCGCCGTCCGTTTTTCCTAGTTTTTCGGCAATTTGTTTAGACGGCATCCCTTCCAAGTATCTCAGTCGCAAAGCCTCGCGATTTTCTTCCGGCAGCTGTTCCAGGGCTGTCAACATGCGGATTTGCTTTTGATCACGCGAAAACACCTGGCTGGCCGATGTCATGCTAGCCACAAGCATATTGATTAGTCCCGGCCGGCTCGTGCTCGCGCTGCCGCCTCCAGCATCCAGCGAGACTTCGCGTCCCGCATTTCGTTTCTGGCTGCCGAAGAATCTGCGGTGGGCATCGATAATCCGCCTTTCCGCCACTTGGCACAGCCAATTGAACGGATCGCGCTCCATCAATTTCACTTCGCCCAGCGACCGCACTGCCTCGGCACTCACCTCCTGATACAAATCGTCCGGCTCAATTTTCCGCCGCAACCCAGGTCCTAAGCGGCGCTCGATAAAAGCCATCAGTTGCGGCTGCCGGCCAACCAAAAATTCCGACAGAGCTAAGCAGTCGCCGGCGCGGACCCGGTTTACCAAAGCGTCGTCGTTTGCTGATGTTTCTTCAATCGCCATGGAAGCAAAACTCCCCCTGACCACCTGGATATAATTCCCGGTCCGTCGGGCGGACATCCATCCTACCCGGCTTTTATGGTGGGGCAAACAGGCGGCTCCTATATCGTTTCGGTACGTCATGTTACGCTAGTAATATGGGTCTTCCGCAAGTTGTAATCGTCGGCCGGCCAAATGTGGGCAAATCGAGCCTGTTTAACTGGCTTGCGCGCCGCAAACTTGCCATTGTCGATTCCTCGGCCGGCGTCACCCGCGACCGGCTCACGTATTTGATTTGTGAAAAAGGACGGTATTTCGAGCTGGTCGATACGGGCGGCCTGGGTTTTCAAGATCCTGATAACCTCACGCCGCAAATCGAGGAGCAAATTAACGCAGCCCTGGAGCAAGCGGCAGTCATTTTGCTGGTAGTCGATGCCCGGGAAGGGCTGATGCCGCAGGATCAGGAAGTCGCCAAGCGCTTGCGATACGTTCAAGCGCCAACCATCTGCGTGGCCAATAAAGCAGATGACCTGTCGATTGATCCCAACACCGACGAATTTTACAAGCTGGGCCGCGGCAAGTTGCTGTGCATTAGCACCACGCAAAACCGGCACCGGGAAGAGCTCATCGATTTGATTCTCGAGCGACTGCCGCCCCAGTTGGAGGAAAACGTCGCTCCGCCGCAAGAGCCGGAAATGAAAGTGGCCATTGTCGGCCGCCGCAACGTGGGAAAAAGCACGTTCGTGAATACGTTGGCCCAGGCCGAACGGATGATCGTCAGCGAAGTGCCCGGCACAACCCGCGACAGTGTGGACGTGCATTTCCAACTCGACGGCAAATCCTTCATGGCCATTGACACTCCGGGACTCAAGCGGAAGCGCAGCATTGCCAGCGACGTGGAGTTTTACAGCCTGCACCGGGCGCAGCGCAGTATCCGTCGGGCCGATGTCGTGCTATTGTTTTTCGATCCCACGCAGCGCATCAGCAAAGTCGACAAGCAACTGAGCGATTACATTTCGCAGCAATATAAGCCGTGCATCTTCGTCGTCAACAAGTGGGATCTCCGCCATGAAAGCATGCCCACGGAAAAGTGGGTGCATTACATTTACGATACCTTTCGTGCCGTGCACTATGTTCCGATTGCCTTTGTCACGGGCCAAAGCGGCAAAAACGTGAAAGCGCTGTTGAACCATGCTCAAGTGTTGTTCAAGCAGGCCCGGCAGCGAGTCGCCACTGCCGATCTGAACAAGCTGTTGCGTGCGGCCATCGACGCCAACCCGCCGCCGATCTATCAAAATCGCCAACCCAAAATCTTGTTCGCCACGCAAGTGGGGATCGAACCGCCCACGATGGTGTTGTTTTGTTCCAATCCGACGGGCATTTCGCAAACGTACCGCCGTTACTTGTTGGGCGTGTTTCGCGAACGGTTGCCGTTTGCAGAAGTGCCGATCAAGCTTTACCTCCGTCGCCGCGAAGATCGCGAAAAGCCTACCGAGGGTGAAACCGCCGGTGGAAATTCCGCTGTGATATGACTCGGCACATCGTGACTGTTTTGTTGATTGATGATTTCCAGGCGTCGCATTTCTTTCTTTTAGCGGCCCTCTAGCTGATGTTGCGTGGATAAATCTCTCTCGCCATAATGCGTGCCGCATGCGAGGTGCCGGAAATCAATACACCACAAAGCATTCGGCTTTGCGGGGCAGCCCGGAAAGGATGTCGTAATTCACCATGGCCGAGATCAAAGACAGGATGCCGCTGGAAGACGATTTGTGCGTTCACACCTTTGCGGTTTCTGCCGCCATGGTCGGCGTGTGCCTGACAGTGATCGGGCTAATTCGGATCGTGATTACTTTGCAAAAGGTCAACACGCTGGCCGACGATTTGCTGGCGTTTGACGCGCTGATTTTTATGGCCTCCTGTCTGTTGTCGTACTGGGCCTTGCGCAATCGAAAAATTCGCCGGCGGTTGCAAACCGAACGGCTCGCCGACCTGCTATTTCTGGCAGCAATGATGTTGATGACCGGCGTGTGCTTGTTTATTACATATGCGATTGCAACTAACGTCAATTCGCTAGGATAGTGATCCAGCGGCCAGACGAAAAACCGCTGGTTTGCATAAGCGGATTAAAGCCACGCCGAGCCCGCATTTCTGAGGTATGCTTGTGGAACCTGGTCGGTTTCCATCCGCTGAGGCCGGGTGCATTACAATATGGTAAGTCCACTTCTCCTAGTTTGCATTTTGTGCGCCTTGGCCGGCGTGACCACGGATCATTTTCTGCGTCGATCCGACCGGCGCGGCCGAACTTACCACGCGATTGAAAAAATCATCTGGTATACGTCGTTGGCGCTGTTCGCGTTGATTGTCCTGCTGGCGATCGGCAAGGCTTGCCCAGGCTACGACAATGTTTCGGAAACGCTGCTCGGATTTTTGAATTGGCTGCATGGTTGAATTTTGACACGGAATGGCGTGTCATGTTGCCAATTCTCACCGTAGGTTTCTGAACTTAATCTGCCGCAATCATCTGCCAAAGCGCACAGCTTAGATTGATTTGACGGCCGAGCAAACGTGAACTAGGTTTTTATTGCGACCTCCTCGCATTGCAGAGCTTCGTCTCGCAAATCAAACTTCGCCCATCGCCGATTTCTTTTCCTTGGTTGAAGTGGCAATTTCTGTTTATATCCAAATTGGTGTTTCAACCTGGCATTTGGGCAAGCGAGTTATCCGCGTCGGCATTGAGCAACCGTGATCTTGGTTTGAGAAGCCTTTATGATGCCGACCAATGTTTTGGAGGGTGATTCTATGTGTGCTGCTTTCGAGGAGCCCGCAACCAACCGATTTTTTGGCGGCCCCGCAATCGACGAAGCCATTCGCGACCGGGTGCACGAACTGTTGATGCTAATGCACCGCCCCGGCTACAAGCCAGAACGCCGTGGTGATCGGCGATATCCGTATCCGCAGTTGGTGCGGCTTACGCCTATCGGCCTCGATGGCCAAATGCCGTGCGGGCCGGCGATTGTCGTGGCGGGCAAATCTCTTTCTGAAGGGGGGTTTGGGTTTTATCACCCGCAGCCCTTGTCGCAGAGGCGCATGGTGGCATCTTTTCATGCGGGGGACAGCCGGTGGGTGGGATTTTTGATTGACCTGCCCTGGTGTCGCTTTAAGGCGGAAGGCTGGTACGAAAGCGGAGGCCGGTTCCTGAAAGCGGTGCCGGCAATTGTTCCTGACGGTCCGCAACCGGTTGAAGAACCGCCGCTTGGCAGCGATCACGTTTAAGCGGTTCCCTGAAACAACCGCTATGCACAGCGGGCTTCGCTGGGGGCTATTTCTTGCCAAAAGCGGGCTTTTAATTCGGCGGTCCGTTCGGGCGTCCACCACTGGCGAAATTCGCGCATGGCAGCCTGAAAAGCGGTGGTTTCCAGCGAGATAATTTTGCTCAAGATCAAGCGTTGCGACTCATCGCGGGTTTCATCCAGCCACGCCAGGCAACGGTCCCGGTTATTCGAGCGATCGTTCACGGCGCCGAGTTTGTTCTGTAGTTCCTCGACGACTGGGTACAGCTCCTTGCGAAAGATTGGATTGAACGCGGCGGCGAACACTTCCATGGCGTACCGCAAATGTTTTCCAGCAATGCGAAATTCATGTACGGCGAGAATGCTTTCAAAGTCAGCCTCCGCCGCCAGGAAAAATGCTGTAGCCAAGGGCCGCAAACCGATCTGGGCAGCCGTCGAATAAGAAGGCGCCTCGCCGTTATCCGAACGCCAGCGGATTTTACCTACCAGCTTTTTCACACGGCGTCGAAATGCGCGCTGTTTGAGTTTGTGATAAATTTCGGTGATCGCCGGCTGGGCCGCCCGCCGCGCTTCCGAAATGCGCTCCAGCAAGGATCCGCATCCCGGTGAATGATCGGCTTCGCAAACCGCTCCCACATGCTGGGCCAGCACATCCAAATCGCGGGCCTCGCCAGCCGCCTCGCGCAACCGCTTCAACTGCTTGCGAAACCAGCGGCTCCGTTTTCGGGGCAGCATGTTTTCGAATAGTTGCAACGCCGCTCGGGCTCGGCGAGTGGATACGCGTAGTTGATGAATGTATTCGACATCTTCGGTCGCCTGATCTGCAGCCAGTGGCGCCCATTCCCATACCGTTCGCATCCGGGCTCGAATGGCTCGGCGCGCGACCGCCACGGCCGGCTCATCGACCGATTCGACATCGATCCATTTGCTCTTCCGTGTCATTAGTGTGCGTTGCAGTGAAAAAACTCGCGTCATGCGTTCAGGAAGTCGGTGTCTCATCACGATGGGAATGATCTGGGTATCCCCACCGTTCCCTCGAAAAGTTCTGGTCCGCAGTGTGCCACCAATTGAAAGAGGAATCTACCCACCGATTGGAGCGGGAAAGAACGACATTCTGACACGCTTTTGGGCGGGTGTCCACTAGGGAGGTGGCCAACTCAGCCTCGGCAAAGGATGGTGCTTCGCGAAACCCTTGGCGCAAGCAGGAATGTCTGTTGAAATGCCGTTAACCCATTTTCTCATCAAGCTTTAACAAGCCCGGCCACAACTGAGGTGCCCCCAGTGATTGTTGGCGTTCCGAAAGAAACCAAGCGCGACGAGTATCGTGTAGCAATGCTGCCGGTAGGGGTCGAGGAATTAATACGGGCCCGGCATAAGGTGTTGGTGCAGCATGGTGCGGGCGTGGGTTCCGGCCTGCCCGATTCGTTGTACGAACAAGCCGGCGCGCGAATGGTCGACCGGGCCGAGGCGATATTTGCCGAAGCTGAAATGATTGTGAAGGTGAAAGAACCTCAACCGCAAGAAATACCTTTGTTGCGGCGAGGGCAGGCGCTGTTCACGTATTTTCATTTCGCAGCCGATAGAAAACTGACCGAATCGTTCCTGGCGACAGGTGCAACTGCCATCGCCTACGAAACATTGCGTGACGATCGGGGGCGTCTGCCGTTGTTAACACCGATGAGCGAAGTAGCAGGCCGCATGAGCGTTCAGGAAGGGGCCAAGTATTTAGAGCGACCGCAGCAAGGGCGTGGCATTTTACTGGGCGGCGTGCCAGGAGTGGCACCGGCAAATATTTTGATTTTGGGCGGCGGTGTGGTTGGTGCGAATGCGGCCAAAGTAGCAGCCGGTTTTGGCGCAAACATTGCACTATTAGACGTGAACATGGATCGTTTGCGATATCTGGATGACGTGACGCCCGCCAATGTTGACGTGCTGTTCAGCGATCGTCATACGGTGCGCGAATATCTCAAGCTGGCCGATTTGGTCATCGGGGCAGTCCTCATTCCCGGCGCTAAAGCACCGATGCTGGTGGAACGCGAAGATTTGAAATTGATGAAACACGGCAGTGTGATTATCGACGTGGCCATTGACCAGGGGGGCTGTATCGCCACCAGCAAGCCGACAACTCATAGCGAGCCTACGTACATCGTCGACGAAGTGCTGCATTACTGTGTGACCAACATGCCAGGCGCTGTCGGCCGCACCAGTACCTACGCCCTGTGCAATGTCACGCTGCCTTGGGTGCTGGAGTTGGCCAACCGCAGCATTGTGCGGGCAGCTCAGGAATTACCGCCGATTGCGGCTGCGGTGAACATTATCGACAGCGAAGTAACCAACCGACCCGTGGCCGAAACCTTCGGTATGCACTATCACGCTAGGTTTTGACGTTGCATGAACATTCCTGTATCCGGGTCAGGCAACCGCGCATCCGATGCTGACCACAGTGGACCGCAATCTCCGGTGTTAACACTGCACTGGGTGGGAGGCATCGACGGGCATTTAAGGTTGATCGATCAGACACGGCTGCCGCTGGAATTGGTTGAAATCGAATGCCGCGATGTGGAAACGCTATGGCAAGCCATTCGACGGTTGCAAATTCGCGGGGCACCGGCAATTGGCATCGCCGCGGCCTATGGAATGTGCTTGGGAGTGCAGCCGGCGCTCGACGCCAATGAGGCGACACTCTTCGCTCAACTCGAAGATACAGCCGTGCATTTGGCGACCAGCCGGCCGACAGCCGTAAATTTGTTTTGGGCAATCGAAAGCATGAAACGAGCCGCCCAAGCGGTTCGTGGCCAGGGCGCATCTCGGCAAATTGCCGAAGTCTTGCTGGCCGAAGCCAACGCCATTTGGGAAGCCGATCGTGCCATGTGCCGGGCAATCGGCCGGTATGGCGCACCACTGTTACAAATGGTTCAAGGTGTGCTTACGCACTGCAACGCGGGAGCGCTGGTCACGGTCGACTACGGCACTGCGTTGGCGCCGATTTTTGCGGCCAGCGAAGCCGGCCGGCGACTGCATGTGTTTGTGGATGAAACGCGGCCGTTATTGCAAGGTTCGCGGCTAACCGCTTGGGAACTACAGCAACGCGGAATCGCTACCACGCTGATTTGCGATTCGATGGCCGCCCAGGTGATGCGCGAAGGGCGCATTCAGGCGGTGATCGTGGGCGCAGATCGAATTGTCGCAAATGGTGATACAGCGAACAAAATCGGCACGTACGGCCTTGCTCTGTTGGCAGCCGCCCACGATATTCCGTTCTATGTAGCCGCGCCGAGTAGCACGTTCGATTTGTCGCTGGCAAGCGGCAAAAATATTCCCATCGAGCAGCGGCCCGCTGAGGAAATTACTCACGGTTTTGGTTGCCAGACAGCGCCCAGCGGAATTTCCGTTTACAATCCAGCGTTTGATGTAACGCCAGCCAAACTAATTCGGGCGATCATTTGCGAACACGGCGTCATTCAGCCGGTGAATGCTGAACGGATTGCAGCCATACTATCGACAAGTAAACAGACTGCCGATAATGCACAGCGGACATAAGGAATGCATAATGAAGAATGTCGCTCCTTGGCAGAGATTCAATTAATTGAAAAAGCGATGCGTTCAAAATTGGAAATCCGCCAGCAGGTTCGCGCACTGCGCAATGCCATTGCGCCCCCAACAAGGCGGGCAGCGGCCATGCAAATTCAACAACGGCTACTCGGCCTGGAGGCGATCCGGGGCGCGAAAGTGTGGTTTATTTATGTGTCTAGCGGCGGCGAAGTAGGCACGCACGAGTTAATCCATGCTCTGCTGGCCTGGGGACATACGATCGTTGTGCCGCGAGTTGTGGGATTAGGCGAAATGGT
>DASRSD010000038.1 GCA_035656635.1 Pirellulales bacterium | reverse complement strand
GCATAGGCGTTCATATCCGGCCAATCTTTCGCTGCGAGCTTGCGCTTCGTCGCCTCGTACAACTGCCGATCTGTAGCGTTCGCCCGCAGCCAATCGCGAAAAGTCAGCAGGCCCGGAGGGCCGGCAGTCAATAGCCGCGATCGTCAGATCAAATCTCGCTTCTGCCGAATTGCACCCGATCTGCTATACTTAAAAAGGCCCTGCGGAGCCAAATCAACAATGGTTATCTTCGACCGAATTACTTCCGATCCGGCCATAATGAACGGCCAACCTTGCATTCGCGGCCTGCGGCTTACCGTGCGCCGTGTGTTGGAAGCGCTGGCCACGTACCCCGACCGCCAGCAACTGCGGGCCGAATATCCAGAGCTGGAAGATGAAGATATCCGGGAGGCCCTGGAATATGCCGCCGCCAATTTAGACGACAAGGTGGTCGAGCTGCGGCCGGTGGTATGAAGCTGCTCCTCGATCAAGGTCTGCCGCGCTCAACGGTCAAACATTTAGCTGTGGCAGGCATTACGGCAGAGCACGTTAGCCAAATCGGGATGGCCGCAGCCGCCGACTCGGCAATTCTCGATCATGCCAGCCAAGATAAAGCGATTGTGGTGACCTTGGATGCCGATTTTCACCATCTGTTGGCCGCATCACTCGCCAAATCACCGTCGGTCATCCGAATTCGAATCGAAGGATTGAAAGGGGAGCAACTGGCGACGATTCTCGCGCAAGTCATTTCATCCGCTGGCGCAGATCTTGACACTGGCGCCGTCGTTTCAGTCACCGCAAAGCGAATTCGAGTTCGTTCACTGCCGATTCGCGGCTGAATGTTCTCCTGTAAGACCGCCGTCTTTGCCACGGCGTAAGCCAAGTAGGTCACGCACTCCATGCGTGACACAGGCCCAACAGAACTTCTTCTCAATAAAACACCCCCAGCCACACGGTTGGCTGTGCGGGGTCGGTCCAATCGATGCGGTGGCGGCGGTGAGCGGGAATGTTGACGCAGGAGCCGGCGACCATTTCCAGCGGTTCAGCCTGATCTTCGAACATCAGCCGCGCGGCGCCGGAAATTAGCACGACGAACTCGTTCTCGTCCTGGTCGTACCAAAAGCCATCGGGTGAAGCGTGCCCCTGCGACACCACACGCACAATTTGAACTGCCGGCGCGCGCAGGAGCGTTTGCACCAATTCCTCCGGCAAGCTCGCCGGAATGTCGGCCAACAGGTTTGCAATATCGGGCATCGATCGGCCTACCCCTCACCCCAACCCTCTCCCACAAGGGGCGAGGGAGTTTAACTATGTCTCCCAAAAAGGGAGCGGAGTATTGATCTCGCCTTATCGGAAGAATCGGTCACGCCATGGCTGGCACGCGCTTTTTGCGGCGGGCAGATTTTTTCGCCGTGCTCTTGCCCGCGGTTGCTTTAGCAGTTTTCCCTTTGCCGTGCGCTTTGCCGTTCATTGCGGCTCGGCCATTCATTGCCGCTTTGCCAGCGCGCCCCTTCTTGGCGGCTTTGGAACTCTTCGCGCTCTTCGCGGTTTTCGCCGGCAGGCTCACGTACGGTCCCGGAAACGCCGCATACACGGCGGCGCAGCGCACCAAATGTTCAATTGGCACGCTGTCGTTCACGGTGTGGGCCACATCTTCCGCCGCGGGACCAAAGCCCACACAGGGAATACCGAACATGCCGGCGATGGAAACGCCGTTGGTGCTGAACGTCCAGCGATCCACCACCGGCGGCTTGCCGAACAAGCTTTTGTGCGCTTCCACGGCGGCCCGTACTTGCGGCGCATCTTCTTCCTCGCACCAACTGGGGAAGTATTTATCCGTGGGGTACGTCAGGCCGGTGTAGGCTTTTTCAGCATATTTGAGCAGTTCCACTTTGGCTTCCACGCCGGCGCGCTTGCAAGCGTCGCGCACTTCCTTCAAGGCCTGTTCTTTCGTTTCGCCCACGGTCAACCGGCGATCGAGCTGAATGAACGCCGCGCCCGGCACGGCACAGCGGCTGGGCGTTTGGCAATCGATGTAGGAAACCGTGACCGTGCCGTTGCCCAGGAATTTGTTTTTCTTCAGCCGCTTGTGCAATTTTTCGATTTCGCCGACGATTTTCGCCGCTTTGTACACGGCGTTATCGCCTTTTTCCGGCATCGACCCGTGGCAACTGCGCCCCAGCACGGTAATGCCAATTTCCATCCGTCCGCGCTGCCCGCGCAGCACTTTGCAATTGGTGCTGTCGGTGACGACCACGCACTCGGGCCGAATTTTTTCCTCTTGCACAATGTACTGCCAGCACAGCCCGTCGCAATCTTCTTCCATCACGGTGAACGTGAGCAGCAGCGACCACTCGTCGCTTTTCAAATTCAAGTCTTTAATGATTTTCGTGGCGTACACCATGGCCGGCACGGCCCCTTTTTGATCGCCCGCCCCGCGTCCCCAGACCAGGCCTTTTTCCACCTTGCCCGTGAACGGATCGTGCTTCCATTCGCCGCGGTTGCCCACGTCAACCGTGTCGATGTGCGCGTCAATGGCGATCAGCCGCGGCCCGCTGCCCACCTGCACCAACAGGCTGCCCAGGCCATCGGTCCAAACTTTATCGGCAGCGCCCAGCATTTCCACCTGCTGGCGAATGCGCTCGATGACGTTGTTTTCCTTGCCGCTGAGCGATTGAATGGCCACGATGTCGCGCAAAAAGTCGACCATCGGCTGCTCGTACTGCTTGGCCTGGGCCGCAATGGCTGGATAATCCACGGTGTTCTCTCCACAAAAGTTGTTGCCAATGAACTTATTTTAATTCCGCACAATTCGCGTGCCGATTTTGCCGGCCATGGCTTGCTTGATTTTCTCGCAGGAAGTAATTAGCACTTGCGAGGTGGCTTGCGGCGTGCGCTCCAAAAACTCCACACCGCCTTCCACCTTCGGCCCCATGGAGCCTTCTGGAAATTGCCCCTGTTGGAGCAGTGCCCTGGCTTCCGTTACGGTCATTTGCTTGATGGGTCGGGTGTTGGGGGTGCCGAAGTTCTGTTGAACATAGTCCACGCCCGTCAAATACGCCAGCATGTCGGCCTGCAAGCCGACGGCCAGCATGGCCGTGGTGCGATCTTTATCGATCACGGCTTCCACGCCGGCAAACTGGCCATCTTCGCCTTGCACGACGGGAATTCCGCCGCCGCCGCAGGCGACAATCGATTGCCCGGCCAACACCAGCGAGCGAATCACGTCCATTTCGACAATTTCGCGAGGCAAGGGGGAAGCCACCACCCGCCGCCAGCCGCGGCCGGAATCTTCAATCATCAGCCAGCCGTCATTTTTCATGTGCTTTTCCGCTTGATCGCGCGGCATGAACGGACCCACCGGCTTTGCTGGCTTGGAAAATGCGGCGTCATCGCGCGTAACGCGCACCGTGGTGATAATAGTGCTGCACAGCCGCGGGTGGCCGCGCGAGGTCAATTCGTTCATCAAGCATTGCGAGATCATGTAACCCATGCCCGCCTGCGTGTCGGCCACGACGGTATCTAGCGGCAGCGGATACACATGGTGCCGGGCGGCAATTTCCACTCGCCGCATCACGTTGCCTACTTGCGGGCCGTTGCCGTGCGTCATCACCAGTTGATGGCCGGCCAGCATTAAATCGGCCAGCGGACGAATGGCGGCCCGAGTGGTGGCATACTGCTGCGGTATGTTCCCTTCTTGTCCGGGCGGACTAACTGCGTTTCCCCCCAAGGCAACCACGATGAGCATGCCGCCATTTCCTTATGACTGGTCGTTCGTAAAAGTTACGACTTCTCGCGCACCGCCGGCTTGCGCGGGCCGGGCGTCAAAATGGCTTTGGCTGCCGGCGAATCTTTCATCGGCAGCACGGTGCGATTCACGCCGTCAAATGCCCGCAGCGCGCCCGCCACGGCCGGCGCGGTCGGAACCAGCCCCAATTCGCCCACGCCGCGCGCCCCGTAGGGGCATTCCGGATCGGGCGTTTCGACAAAAATGACTTCCATTTCCGGCATTTGATGGGCCCTAAGCACACGGATCGATTTAATGGTGTCGGTGACAATGTGCCCCCCTTCGCACGCAAAATCTTCCGTCAGGGCATAGCCCAAGCCCATGTGTAGCGAGCCTTCGATCTGCCCGGCGCACAAAATGGGGTTCATCACTTTGCCGACATCATGGGCGGCAATCACTTTTTGAATTTTGCCTTCGTCATCCAAAATGACAACCTGCGTCGCAAAGCCGTACGTGAGGTGGGTTCTGGGCTCGTCCACGTGCGCGCCCAGCTTATGGGTGTAATTGCAGATCCATTCGCCCCGGTACTCGCGGCCGATTAAATCGTGCAAAGTTTTGCCGCTTTCGAGATCAGCCTTGAGTTTTTTCGCGGCTTCGATCACCGCGTTGCAACTGAGCATGGTGCCGCGGCTGCCCGTGGTTTGACCGCAATCTAAATTCACAGCGGTATCCGTGAGCGCGGTGAATGTTTCCGGCGGCAGGCCTGTTTCTTCGACGGCGGTTTGAATGGTCACCGTAAACAACCCCTGGCCCATTTCGGTATAGCCGGTGCGAATGCTGACTTTGCCATCGGGTTCCACGCGCAGCATGGCTTTGCCCGGATCGGGCATGCCGTTGCCGATGCCGCAATTTTTAATGCCGCAGGCAATGCCGGCGTACTTGGCCCCGCGATAGGCATCTTTCACTGCCAGCAGCGTTTCTTTCAGGCCGAAAGGCTTGTCGAGCTTTTGGCCCGTGGCGAAGCGATCTCCCTGCTGCAAAATGTTTCGCCAACGAATTTCCCAGCCGTCAATGCCGACTTTTTTTGCCAGCCGATCGAGCAGTTGCTCCACAGCAAACGCCGATTGATTGGCCCCGAAGCCGCGCATCGCCCCGCAGGGCGGATTGTTCGTGTACACGGCCAGCGCTTCAATATCGATGGCCGGCACGCGGTACGGCCCACAAGCATGACCGGCCGCCCGTTCCAGCACTTTGGCGCCGACGCTGGCGTAAGCGCCTTTGTCGCCAATGGCCCGCACTCGAATCCCGGTGAGATGGCCCTGGGCATCACAGCCCATTTTCATGTGCGTGCGAATGGGATGTCGCTTCGGATGCAGGCGGAAGCTTTCGTCTCGGGTCAGCGTGCACTTCACTGGCTTGCGGCACAGAACGGCGGCCAGCGCCGTTTGCCCTTGAATGCTCATGTCTTCCTTGCCGCCGAACGCGCCGCCGTTTTGCACCAGCTCTACGTCAACCCGATCGCGCTCCCAGCCCAAAATGGAAGCAATTTGCCGCTGGTCGTCAAAAATCCCTTGTCCTTGCGACAGCACTTTCACCTTAGCCACCGGATGACCATTGCCATCGCCTCCCTGAGGCATGGCGATGCACGATTCCGGCTCCAAAAACATGTGCTCGATGCGCTGCGTTTGGAATGTATCTTCCACGACGTGCGCCGAGCCGGCGAATGCTTCCTCCAAATTGCCGCGCACAATGGCCGATTTCGACAGCAAATTTCCCTTGGGATGAATTTGCGGGGCGTCGGGCTTTAAGGCATCGTCCGGCGACGTGATCGGCTCCCGCACTTCGTAATCGACCACAATTTGCTCTGCCGCTTTGCGGGCCGTGTATTGATTATCGGCCACCACCATGGCGATGATGTCGCCCATGCAGCGAGTTTCCTCGCCCAGGGCCACGAGAATAGGCCAATCGTTGATGATCAGGCCTACATGGCGGTTGCCCGGCACGTCGGCCGCCGTGATCACGCGCTCCACCCCTTGCATGGCCAGCGCGGCCGAGGCATCAATGCCTTTGACCAGCGCCCGCGGATGTTCGCTGAACTTCATGGCCGCGTACCGTTGGCCGGGCACGATAATATCGTCGATGTAGCGGAAATCGCCCAGCACCAAATCGTGCGATTTGTATTTTTTTAGCGGCGTGCCCACTCGGCCGCTGGTGTCGGGCACGCGCGCCGGTTCGCCGCGGGTGACGCGGGCCAACTCTTCCACGGCGTCGACAATTTTCACGTAGCCCGTGCAACGGCACAGGTGGGCCCGCAAGTCGTGGGCAATTTCTTCCCGCGTCGGATTCTGATTTTGTTCCGTCAGCGCGTGGGCCCGCATGGCCATGCCGGGAATACAAAAGCCGCACTGCACTCCGCCGCTGCAAGCAAACGATTCGGCAATTTGCTGCCGCCGCTCCTCGGGCAACCCTTCCAGCGTAACCAGCGTTTTGCCGGCCACCTGTGCGGCCTTCATGGTGCAACACAATCGCGGCTTGCCGTCGATCAGCAGCGTGCAACATCCGCAGGAAGCTTGCGGCTCGCAACCGTTCTTCAGCGAGATGAAGCCGAAATCTTCGCGCAGCACCGCCAGTAAGGAGCGATCGTCGACTACCGCTTGAACCGGCTGGCCGTTCAGAGTGAACTGGACCGTTTCGCTAGCGCTTGGCAATGGTTCCGACGTGACAACGCTAGCGCACATGCATCACCTGTGTTAACCCTCCGCTTCCCACTCCAATTTTAGCACTCTGGCGCAGACCGAACAACCCAAAGGGCGTCGGCGATTGGCAGGCAGCATGATCGAGGAGCGATGTATTCGTCGTGTATGCCCGGCTACAATTACACTGCCGAGATGACCTGTCAGCAGTATACCTACCAAAGGGGGTAGCCTCATCTTCCTGCTTCTCCTCTTGAGAGGGGGTTCTGGGTATGGTCCTTCAATACTTCACCAAACGCGCGCTGTTTTCCGGACTAATTTGCATGGTCATTTTCGGTTGGACTGCTGACCATAAGGTTTTGCAGGTTCGGGTCAGTGCGAATGAAAAATCGATTAGTGAATTTCAAAAGCAAATTGACGACCTAAACTCTAAATTCAAGCGGCGTGATCACTCCCACGGCTATGCCCCCGGGCCGGAAAGTACTTGAATGAGCAGGCTTCGCAGGCTGAAATTTTCGATTGAAGATTTAATGCTCGTGACGCTTTTGGCGGCGCTATGCACGGGGTGGTGGTTAGACCATCGCCGCATGGTTGCCCGCGTCGAAGAATATCCAACACAAGTAGCAGAGAAGAAAGTAGAGTTGATTAGGGTCAAAGCAGAGCTACTAAGGCAGGGCGCCCCGCCGTTTAAACTCCTCTAGTCGTTCCCGTCTCGAGGGCATGCCGCTTATAATCGGTAGCCGGCAATCTGCTGCCAGCACTCTATTTTCTTTCTGCTGCCGCCTACCGTCTACCGCATACTTCCGTCCTCATGGCTGAACTCATCCCAGCACCGTTTGCTGATCTTGTGCATCGGCTGTATTTGGAGCCGCCAGCGCAAGACACGCTGTTCACATTGCCGCGCCGGCGGTGGTACATTCCACAGCCTGACAGCAAATGCGATTTCACCGTGCGGTTCCACGGCCGCTCCGCGGGGAACCCGGCCGGGCCTGCCGCTGGGCCGCACACGCAGATGGCCCAAAACATTTTGCTCAGCTATGTGGCCGGAGCCCGCATTCTAGAGTTGAAAACGGTGCAGGTGAACGACCGGCTGACCATTGGCCGGCCGTGCATCGATGTGACCAACATCGGCTACAACATCGAATGGTCGCAGGAATTGCTGGTGGAAAACTCACTGCGCGAATATGTGGCCGGGGCCATGCTCATCGAAATGTTCCGCCGCGATCCGCTCTTCGCCGGCGACGCTTTGCACGGCCCGGCGGGCGAAGCGATTTTAGACCTCAGCGTCGGTTACGACCTGGCCGGCATTCAAAGCGAAAAGGTGCAGGATTTTCTGGATGGCATGCGCGACGCCAGCCGGGTCATCGAGCAACTTCGCTCCCAAATTCCTGCCGAGTACACGTTGGCCCGCGATCTGCATTACCCGGCGCAGCTATCTGGCACGCTGACGCTTTCCACATTTCACGGCTGCCCGGCGGACGAAATCGAGCGCATTTGCGAATTTTTGATCCGAGAGCGCGATCTGGATGTAATCGTCAAAATGAATCCGCCCATGCTCGGCAAAGCGCGATTGGAACACCTCTTGCACGATGAACTCGGTTACACCGAACTGACGGTCAATCCCAACGCCTACACTTCCGGGCTGCAATTCGACGAGGCAGTGCAGTTGGTCGACCGCCTCACGCGCCTGGCCCACAGCCGCGGCAGGCAATTCGGTTGCAAATTTAGCAACACGCTGGAAGTGCTCAACCACCGCACGTTTTTCACGCCGGACAATAAAATTCAGTATCTTTCCGGCCAGCCGCTCTACGTGATCACGCTGACATTGACCGACGTGTTCCGCCAGGCCGTGGGCCCGCACGTGCCAATCAGTTTTAGCGCCGGCATCGATCAGCACAATTTCTCCCACGCCGTGGCCTGCGGCTTTGTGCCGGTTACCGTCAGCACCGATTTACTGCGCACCGGCGGTTACGGCCGCATTTCCACGTATTTACAGTCGCTGGAAAAAGCGATGCAAGCCGTCGGCGCGACGAATATCGACGATTACATTCTGAACGCTTTCGGTCAGAAGGCCGCCGCTGAAGAACAAGTCGCTGCCCGCCAGCTAACTTCATCACCTCTCCACCCCATCACCGGATCACCTGCTCACCCGCTCACCCCATCACCTGCTGAGCCGCTCACCTCTTCTCTAGTGTCCTGGGCTTCCTTGCTCAACACCACCATTGCCGCCGCCAAAGCCCGGGCCGACGTGCGCTACCGGGCCGAAAAAAATCGCAAAGTGCCCACGCGCATCGATTCACAATTGGAAACGTTCGATTGCATCACCTGCGATAAGTGCCTGCCGGTCTGTCCCAACGCCGCCAACTTCACTTACCCTACGCCGGTGGTGGCGTTCGACTATCACGATTTATTAATCGAGCCGACGGGCGCGGTGGCCATCGATTCGACAAAAAATTTCGAGATCACCGAGGCCATGCAAATCGCCTGCTACTCCGATTTCTGCAACGAGTGCGGCAACTGCGATACCTTTTGTCCCGAGTATGGCGGACCGTACATTAAAAAGCCCACCTTTTACGGCAGCGAGCTATCCTGGAGGCAGGCGGCCCCGCGCGATGGTTTTTTTGTGCAGCAAGATCGTGTCGCCGCCCGCATTCGTGGCCGAATGAAAGGGGCCGAGTACGAATTACTCTGGCGGCGCCAGCCCGATAAATACGAATACTGCGACGGCCAGGTGCGGGCCACCTTCAACGCCGCCGATCACACGCTGATCAAAGCCGAAGCGCTAACGCCCTTAACCGCCCAGCACCGGCTCGACCTGGGCGTATATCACACGCTGCGGCATTTGCTGCGCGGTGTGCTAGACCGGCGATACATCAACCAAGTGAACGTGGCTGCCGATTGCGAAATTGGTTGACGACGAGTCCGACATTCTTCTCCCTCTCCCCTTGTGGGAGAGGGCTGGAGTGAGGGGTGAACTGAATTACTGCCCGGCTTTTTCTTTTAGCGCCGCCAATTCCGTGTGCGCCAGTAGTGAATCGGGCATGGCCTGCAGCGCTTTTTCAAAATCCGCCTGGGCCAAATCTTTTTCGCCCAAGCCCAAATGGCCCAAACCCGCGATCGTATGTGCCAAAGCTGCCCGAGCTTGCGGCGACAGGCGTGGGCCGAATGTTTCCGCTGTGGCAGGTTGCTCGTCGCCGTGATCCAGCGCCGTTTGCGCGGTTTCGATTAGGTTGTGAAGCATTTTGTCCGCGTCGGCCGCCTGCTCAAGTTTTCGTTTGGCCAAGGCTTGATAATAAATTTGCACTTGCCGATCGGAAATTCGTCCTTCGCCGCGGCGGCGAAAATCGGCCGGCGCTGCCGTAGCATTCGTCGCTGCTTGCCACGCTTGCGTAGCGGCATCGGCATTTCCCAGACCATCGTAAGCCACGCCGGTCCAGTAGGCAATTTCGGCCTGACGATTGCCGCCGGCGCCGCGGTCGTTGGGCAAATTGCTAGGAATGTTCTTCGCCGCTTGAAAATCGTCCACGGCCGCTTGCCAATGTTGTGCCTCCAGTTCGCGCCGGCCACGCAGCAAATGGGCGTTCACCCAGTGCTCGGCCACGTCCAGCGTGCCTCCTTCCCACACGGAGAACACGCGGCCGGTCATCAACTGAATCGCCTCATCATACTTGCCGGCAAACACGAGCAAGCCAATTTCGCGCGACAACGCATCATCGCGCTGGGCGACAACCTCGTGATTTTGCACAAGCAGCGCCAGCCGCTTTTCCGGCGGTGTGCCCTTGGCCGCGTACAACTCGTCCAATTCCGTGAAGTGCAACGCATATTTTTTCTGGCAGGCCACGGCCTGTTCCAATTCCGCAATCGCTTTTTCCATGTCCGGCTTGGACTTTTGATGGGTATACGCCGCCGCCAAGTTCCGATGCACGATGGCGAATGACGGATCCAATTTTTCCGATTGCTGCCACAACTTCACCGCTTCGTCCGGCTGCCAGTCGAACAGCAAATTGCCCAAATAATACTGCGCCCGGGCGTCGTTGGGATTGGCTTTGATCGCGCTGCGCAAGGCCGCAATCGCTTCCCATTGAAACGGAAAAGCGTACTCCGGCGACAGCTTCGCAGCTTGCTTCCAACTGTCTTCAGCTAGATCGGTTTTGCCAGCAGCCTGGCAAAATTGCGCAGCATAGTAATAGGTTAGCGGCGGAATACGGTGCTTATCGTCCGCCGTGGCGATAAGCAGGCCCAGTGCAATACCGCCGTCTTCCCACAAGCCTGCATCACCATACGCCACAGCGGCCTCCAGCGCTGCCGCTGGATGTTCGAGGAAAGCGGCTTTTAAATCGTTGAACACTACAGCCGTGGGTGCAAGTTGATCGTGCATTGCCGGCCCGTGAAGATTTTTGATTGCTTGCGTGGCCGCTAGCCAATGTTCCGTCATCAAGCGTTCATCGAGCGGGTCGATTTTGTGCAGGCCATCTTCGACAACCGCCAGCGCTTCTTCCGGCCGGCCCAAATGCCGCAGCACGGCGGATTTCAGCGCCAGTGCCGGGACGTTCAAATCGTTGGCATCCAGCGAACGATTGACGTCGTCCATGGCCTTAGCAAAATCTCCACGCCGGCAATCGATTTGCGCGGCCCCAAAATATGCCGGCCCGCGCCACGCCTGGCTCCAGGTGGCCTTCGAAAACGCATCGTAGGCTTCGTCGTACTTTTCTTGTCCCACCAGCGCCACGCCCAGGTAATAAAAGGGCTCGCCATTCTTGGGCGAGGTGTAATTTTTCGTCAACCGCGCCAGTGCCGTGCGAAAATGCTGCTCCGCCTCCGGAAATTTCGCCTGCTTCAATTGCCGGATGCCCAGCGCGATGTTCGTTTGCGAATCGCCCGGATCGCGCGCCAGCGCCTCCTCCCAGTACGGCTCCGGCTCCTGCCCCGGCGCATTGAACTGCTCGATCCGCTGCCCGGCCAAATATAACTCCTCCACCGTTTTGATACTCTTGGACGGTCCCGGCGGCGTCACCGGCTCCGGCATGACCGTTGGCAGCAAGCGCACCGGCGAGTATGCGATCAGCTCTCGATTGTCGGCCGACAGCGAGGCTCGCAGATCGTGCTCATCCATATCGGCCGGGATCGCAATTTCTTTAACGAACGGTTTCGTCGGATCGATCGAAATCTTTTCCTCCAGCAGCGTTTTATCGCCGGCGGTTAATAAAACCTTTGCGTCTGGATGCGCCGCGGTGGTGCAGAAGCCGAGTTTTAGCGTCTTCTGACGCGCGCCATTCTGCGCTCCAGCCGTTTGCTGACGCGCGCGGCTCTGATCATCGGTTGATATTGTGTCGGTTGGCGGTTCGGCGCGACCAACGGTCGCGGCTTTATAAGGAGAAACGGCCGCGGCTTTATAAGCGGAGGCGGCCACGGCGGTTGTCGCGTCATGGCCGGTAACTTCCAAATTCACGGCCGCGTCTAAATTCGCCTTTTTTACTCCGCCAATGTCGCGCAGCGGGTACCAGTTCATCTGGAACATTTTGGTTTCGTACGGCGCGAGCCAACTGTAGTCGGGCTGGTTGTCCGAATACGCCCCGGCCATCAGTTCGATGTACGGTCCATCATCATCGGTCAAAATTTTGTCCCACATTTTTCCGCGAGGTCCGTTCCCCCAGGTCCAGAATTTTTTGCCGGGGACAACTTCATGGTCTGCGACGCTGACAATGCCAGCCTGCTTGCCATGATCGTAGCCGGCGAAAAAATCGTCGGTGTAATTCCAGGCGAACATGGAATTCGCGCTCTGGTGGTTTTTATACCAACTGACATTCACGCCCCGGGTAAAATCGACTCCGTTAAACCGCGTGGTGGCGATGGGCCAGGTGGTAAAATCGCGCTTGCCGTGAAAAGTAACATACTGCGTCGACGGCGGAAAAATCACCTGGTAATCATCATCCACGTGCACGGCCACGTTCGCAAAGCACAGCATGCTGTTGGCTACGGGCGTGCCGTTGATAATGCGCACCTGGCATTCCAAGTAGCTTTTGCCAGGGTGCAGCGTGTAACCCACGGCCCAGTTCATTCGCTGCCGAATTTCCAGCTCGCCCACCCAAATGGTTTTGCTGCCGTCAGCGTTGTCGACCATTTTCGACTGCACGGGCAAAAACGTGGTGGCCCGATGATGGTGCGGAATGTTCCACTCGATGCCGCCGGAAATCCAGGCGCCGATTAGCCCGATGAGTGCCGGCTTGATCACGTGCTGATGATAAATGAAATCGTAGTGGTTGCTTTTATCGACCGCTTCAAACAGCCGCCCGCCAATTTCCGGCAAAATGCCGATCCGCACGTACTGGTTTTCCAAAAACACTTCGTGATAGGTTTTGTCGGCCTTCACGTTGGTGAGCGAATCGTACAGCGGATACGGATACACCCGGCCTTGCGCGCCCTGCGAATTGCGGCCGAAGTAAAACATCGGGTTCGGCTCCGGCTCGCCCGCGGCATAAGTGGGAATGACCACATCTTCCGCCCACGCCCGCACGGAATCGGCCTGCGGCTGTGCCGGTGCAGAATCAGCATGAACCGCGGAGTTGAATGCCAAGCAGGCAGTGAAAACTGCCAGCGTCAGCCCCCAACGACAATGGATACAGGTCATGAACGGCTCCCTAAATTGGTTCGCACCAATCACTCCTCACCACTCACCCCTAACCACGTCACTGCGCTAGCGCTTTGCGGTCGACCGGCTTTTCTTTTCCCGAGTGCACATCCAGCAATCGGGCGTGAGTGGCTTGCATGGCGGAAATCAATTCCGCGTATGGCTGGTCGGTCACGTCGATCAGGCCGATGTTGTAATTCTCGCCGTCGAAGCGGCCGGTGTTGGGCTCGTCGGTCCACTGGAACCAATGCGTGCCGATAATCGCCGGCTGGGCGGCCGCATTTTCCACGTAATAGCGGTACGCCACGCCACGCTCCTCCTGATTTTTGCACTGCACCAGGCCCGCCGCCATGCCTCGCCCCGGCGTGCCGAAATGAAATTCGCCAATCAGCACCGGCTTGCCTGTAATTTTGTAGGCGGCATCGACCCGCGCGCGGCTCACCTGCGTGCCGTAACTGTTCATGCTGAAGACGTCAAAATCGCGCGAGGCGCGCAACATGGCTTCCGACGGCGTCGAGCCGAATCGCAAGCCAAGATTCAAATGGTTCGAGTCGGCCTGCTTGAGTGCGGCATTGGCCGTTTGGATGAACACGTCGATCGCCTGATTCACAAATTCTTTCCGCCGCTGCGCGGTGTCGCCGTCGGCCAAAAATTCTTTGGCCTTTTTCTGGATGGGGGCCTCAGGGCCGCTCAAAATGGCGATGACAATTTCCGCTTCCCGCCCAGGCCACGGCGGCTCGTTGGCAATGAAATAGCCCAGCAGCCAGGCATCTTCTTTGTGCGGCACGCACTGCTCGGCCACGGTGGAATTCATTTTCGCAGCAAACCCATCGGCATAAACGTCGGGCAAGCCGAGATAACCGCCTTGAATGCCTAAGTTGCGAAGCATGACGATATACGGCTTCCGCTGCGCCTGGCCTAACTCGGGAGCCGACCAATTGGCCACCGTGTTCAGTCCCCAATGATCCATGCGGTCCAGCGTGAAATCGGCCCATTTCCTTTGCCAGTTATCGCCGAATCGCCGCTGCAAATTCCAGGTGTAAAACGAAACCGTGCCGCCTTGATTGCCCCGATATGAGGGGGGCTTTAACTCAGCCGGCGGCAGTGCGGCGAACACGCCATCACGATCGGTGGTGCGCGTGCCCGACCAGGGAACCATGACATCGCAACCGGTGGAAAAGAACAAATGTCCTTCGGGATCGACAAACCACCAGCGGTCGTCAATTTGTTCTACGTGAAAAAAGCCGGTGGCTTTGGCGTTCGTGCTGGCGTATCCGCCGTAGCGAGAATATCCAAAAGCCGCATGCTCTCCTTGAGTGTCCGCCTCTTTTGCCCACGCGGCTTTCAGTTCCTCCAGCGAATGCGCTTTGCCCGGCCAATCGTCCAAAATCCATTGTCCGAATTCGTCGACCAGCGGCTTGGGCTCCAGCACGGCGTCGCCGGGCGATTCCTTATCTAACTTCACGGAGCGAATTTCGATGGTCGGCGAGCCGATCGGATTTTCCATCGCCAGTCCAATGGCTTGCACTTCGGTCAGCGGACCCAGTTGGCCGGTCAGATTGATCCAATACGCGGAGCGGGCTTTGTTTCCCAGCGAGGCCAAATCGGAGCCGTGCGTGTCGCGCGCTTCAAAATAGGTGAGCGGCAGTGCAGCCCTAATCCACGCGCCTTGAAACGGTTGAATGCGCACCTTGCGTGTTCCGTGGGCCGTAACAAGGTTCACCTCGAAGCGCTGGGCCGTCGACGATTTGAATTCCAAGGTTAAAAACTTGTAGTCGCTCCAGTCGGCGGGCAATTCAGAATTCAAATCGGCCAGCGGCCAGTGCGTTTCCGCCGACTTGCCTTCGAATTTGGCCGTGTGCGAATCGGCCAACGCAGCGGCAGAAAAACAGGCGCTGAACACCAAGCCAGCTACGGCACAACGGGAAAGCAAGACAGACCACTTCATGGACCCTCCCCGCGGAAAGATAAAGAAATCGATCGATTTAGCAGCACATCGATGCCCGATCGGCCTTGGCCCGAGCGCCGGTCAGGCGAATTTCAGTCGTTCGTCATTGCGCTGCCGCCCGATACTGGATGACCTGCACGCGTTCCAGCGTGACCAGGCCTTCCTGCACCATTTCGTCGACAAACGGCATGAACTCGTCGATCTTATCTTTGCCATCGACCATCTCAATTACCAGTGGCAAGTCTTCCGAAAGCCGCAAAATTTTGGCGGTGTGCAGATGGCTTTTCGCTCCAAAGCCCATCGGACCCCGCAGCACAGTGGCCCCGGCCATGTGAATTTCGCGGGCTTTCATGACAATGGCCT